>NZ_JAMYSY010000044.1:0-51015 GCF_040322175.1 Mesorhizobium sp. M0185
TTTTTTGTGTGTTGTTTTTGTTTTTTTTTTTATTCTACCTCTCCGGCCGGGGGGGGGTTGGTGGCTTATCTGGGGCTGGGTGGGGGGCCGGCTGTGTGGGTGATCGCGGCCGCCGGCGATGAGTTGCTGGGTCTGGACGAAGAACTCGATCTCGCGGATGCCGCCGCGGCCGAGCTTGACGTTGTGGCCTTTGACCGCGACCTCGCCATGGCCCTTGTGGGCGTGGATCTGGCGCTTGATCGAATGGACGTCGGCAATCGCCGCGTAGTCCATGTATTTGCGCCAGATATAGGGCTGCAGTTCCTTCAGGAACACGGCGCCGGCAGCAACATCGCCGGCCACCGGGCGCGCCTTGATCATGGCGGCGCGCTCCCAGTTCTGGCCGCGCGCCTCATAGTAGCGCAGCGCCGCCTCGACCGGGATCGCCAGCGGCGTCGAGCCGGGGTCGGGACGAAGCCTGAGATCGGTGCGGAAGACATAACCATGCTCGCTGCGGTCCTGGAGAATGCGGACCAGCCGGCGGGTCAGGCGCGAAAACAGCTCGGTTGCATCGAGCGGATCGACGACAGCTGGCGCATCGGGGTCGAAGAAGACGACGAGGTCGATGTCGGAGGAAAAGTTCAACTCATGCGCGCCGAGCTTGCCCATGCCGAGCAGGATCCAGCCCGAGCGTCGCGCCGGATTTTTGGCATCCGGCAATCGGAGCTTGCCTTGCTCATGCGCGTCGCGGAGCAGGAAATCGACGGCCGCACGCGTGCAGGCGTCGGCAAGGTCGCTCAGTCGCTGCACCGTCAGCGAGGTCTCGGCTTCGCCGGCGAGATCGGCCAAGGCGATCAGGAAATGCGCCTCCGCCTTACATTGGCGCAGCTCCATCATCAGGCTGCTTTCGGAGACGGCCTCTGCGCGTGATGCCTTGTCGACCACGGCGCCGATCGATGACAGCCGCGCCTCGATGGTCTCGTTGAAAAGCGCATCGAGTATCCGCGGCCGGCGGCGCGCGGTATCGCGCAGGAACGGCGACAGGTCGAACACGGCGGCGAGGAAATCCTGGACGACCCCCTTGCCGGCGAGAAATTTCGCCAGTCGCGGCAGTTCCTTTTGCCGCGCGGCGTCGGCGATCTCCGACAATTCCTGCCTGGCGCGGCTTGCATCCAGCGGAACGAGCTCTACCGCCGGCTTCAACAGCCAGTCCGTTTCGAGGCGTCGCACTGCCATCCTCGCTACCATCAGCGATCCTCCCGCCCGGGAAAACTCATGACGACCGACAATCCGGGATTGCCGGGCAGAAGCTCAAGCCGTCCATTGTGGAATGTCATGATGGCCTTGGCGAGACTCAAGCCAAGGCCGGATCCCGGCTGCGAGCGGCTCTTTTCCAGCCGCACGAAACGTTCGGTCACCCTGGCACGGTCGACATCGTCGGGAATGCCCTGGCCGTTGTCGGAGACGGCGAGTCTGATCTCGCTACCGACACGCTCCAGCGTCACGCGAACCATAGGCCTGGAGGTCGAGTCGGTCGAATATTTGATCGCGTTGTCGACGATGTTGGACAGCGCCTGGCCAATCAGCTCGCGATTGCCGTTGACGGCGAAGGAACCTTGCACCGAAGTTTCGAGCGTCACGCCCGCCTCCTCCGCTACCGGCTCGTAGAGTTCGACGACGTCGTGCACGGCAGCGGCCAAATCAACCCTGGTGGTGCTTTCCGAGGAATAGCCGGCTTCCAGTCGCGAGATCATCAGGATGGCGTTGAAGGTCTTTATCAGCTGATCGGATTCGGCGATCGTTCCTTCCAGCGCCTGCCGGTAGTCGCTGGTGTTGTGCTTGCCGGAAAGCGTCGCCTCGGCGCGATTGCGCAGCCTGGTCAGCGGCGTCTTCAGGTCGTGGGCGATGTTGTCGGAGACCTGCTTCAGGCCCTCGTTCAGCGTGGCGATCCTGGCCAGCATGGAATTGAGGTTTTCCGACAGCCGGTCGAACTCGTCGCCGGCGCCGGTGACCGGCAGCCGGCCGGAAAGATCGCCGCCCATGATACGGCGGCTCGCCTCGGACACGCTGTCGATGCGCTTCAGCGCCGCGCGCCCGACGAAGAACCAGATCAGCAGCCCACCGACGCCCATCATGCCGAGCGCCAGCATCAAGGCGCGGCGAATGACGGCGCGGAAGCGCTCCGGCTCGCCGAGGTCGCGGCCGACCAGCATGATCATCTGGTTGGGCAGGCGCAGCACCAGGGCAATGGCGTTGTGGCCTTTCTCGCCTTCGGCCTGGACTTCGCTCTGGGCGGGCTCGTTCGGGTCGGAGATCGGGTTGCGCTGCCGCTCGAGCTCGCCCTCGCCGAAGCGGCGGTAGGAGAACGGTTCGGTGATCCAGCCCTCGGCCTCGATCACGCCCGGCTCCAGGCTCTGCACGTTGCCGGTCAGGATCTGGCCGTTGGCATCGGCGATCAGATAGAGATTGGCGCCGGGCTGGCGGGAGCGCTGCTCGACGACACGGACCAGCAGCGGCAAGCCGCCGCGCTGATAGGCGCGGGCGAGGCCGAGCACCTCGTCGTTGATCGTGTCCTGGGTCTGGCCGGTCAGCATGCGCGCCGACAGCGAGGTCATGTAGAACACGAGCAGCACCGCGCAGATGGCGAACAGCAGGAGGTAGAGCGCCGAAAGCCGCGCTGCCGTCGTCTTCATGATGGCCGGCACGGAAAGAGTCATGGGGTTCTAGCCGCTTTTCAGCATGTAGCCGGCGCCGCGAACCGTGTGCAGGATCGGCTTGTCGAAGCCCTTCTCGATCTTGCCCCGCAGCCGCGAGATATGAACGTCGATGACGTTGGTCTGCGGATCGAAATGGTAGTCCCAGACATTCTCGAGCAGCATGGTGCGCGTCACCACCTGGCCGGCATGGCGCATCAGATATTCGAGCAGGCGGAACTCGCGCGGCTGCAGCGTTATCTCGCGCCCGGCGCGGCGCACCGAGTGCGACAGCCGGTCGAGTTCGAGATCACCGACCCGGTAGACGGTTTCGGCTTCCCTGGCGCTGGCGCGGCGGTTCAGCACCTCGACGCGGGCGAGCAGTTCGGAAAAGGCGTAGGGTTTGGTCAGATAGTCGTCGCCGCCGGCGCGCAGACCGGTGACCCGGTCGTCGACTTCGCCGAGCGCCGACAGGATCAGCACGGGCGTCGTATTGCCCCGGGACCTGAGCCCGGCAATGACGGACAGGCCATCGCGGCGCGGCATCATGCGATCAACGACCATGACGTCATAGTCGCCGGAATCAGCGAGTGCGAAGCCGGTTTCGCCGTCGCCGGCGACATGGGCGGTATGGCCGGCCTCGGCGAACGCCTTCTGCAGGTAGTCGGCCGCCTCGCGATCGTCTTCTATGACGAGAATCTTCATAGAACCGTTATACGCGATTTCGCTGGAAGATTGAGTGGCCGGCATATGCATCGTGGCCTTCTCCATGGCATGTCGCGAACAAAGTGATTCAGGGATACGCGGTAAGTCTTTGTTTTAGCATGTCGTTGGCCTAAAACCGCTTCACGCCTTGAGCGGCATGTTCGAGCGGCAGCGGCGATGGGAAGCCCGCTGCCGCTGGGGCGGAACACGATGACTGACTAACGTATTCAGGCCCCGTGCTTTCCCGTGCGGCAGCTCGGGGGTGTTGAAAACCGCCGCACCGGAAAAGTCGACCACTAGAGCGCCGCGCGTCCTCTTGGACGCGCAAAGGACGCTCTAGCACCTTGAATCGGCGCATGAGCCTTTCCGAAAACGGAATACGTGTTCGGGGTCATGCGCTCAGCCCTTGGCGACAGGCAGTGCGACGAAGCGGTTGCTGTCGTCGCGGGTGATCTGCATCAGCACCGCCTTGCGGCCGGACTTCACCGCGTCGGCCATCGCCTTGTCGACGTCGCCGGTGCCGGTCACTTCCGCCGAATTGACGGAGGTGATGACGTCGCCGGGCTGGATGCCGCGATCGGCGGCATCGCTGTCGGGGTCGACATCGGTCACCACAAGGCCCTTGCCATTGTCAGACTTGGTGACGGTCAGGCCGAGATCGGCGAGCGTGTCGGTCTTCGGCGCGGGGGCAGGCTGCTGGTCGGCCGAGGCCTGCTTGTCGCTCGACGGCAGCTTGCCGAGATCGACCTTAACCGCCTCGCTCTTGCCGTTGCGCCACACCGTGACGTCGACAGATTTGCCGGGCGGGTAAGCGCCAATCAGGCGGGCGAGTTCCTTGGGCGAAGCAACGTCCTTGCCGTCCACCTGGGTGATCACGTCACCGGCGGTGATGCCGGCCTTCTTGCCGGGACCGTTGTCCTGCGCGCTGGCAACGAGCGCGCCCTTGCCGGACCCAAGGCCAAGCGACTCGGCGATTTCGGGGGTGACCGGCTGGATCTCGACACCGAGCCAGCCGCGCTGCACGGTGCCGTTCTTCATCAGATCCTGCACGACCTGCTTGGCGGTCGAAGCGGGAATGTCGAAGGCAATGCCGACGCTGCCGCCCGAGGGCGAGAAGATCGCGGTGTTGATGCCGACAACCTGGCCGTTGAGGTTAAAGGTCGGGCCGCCCGAATTGCCGCGGTTCACCGAGGCGTCGATCTGGATGAAGTCGTCATAGGGACCGGCGCCGATATCGCGGCCGCGGGCCGAAACGATGCCTGCGGTAACCGTGCCGCCGAGGCCGAACGGATTGCCGACAGCCACCACCCAGTCGCCGACGCGAACCTTGGAATCGTCGGCGAAGTCGACATAGGTGAACTTGCTGCCGTCATCGACCTTGAGCACGGCAAGATCGGTGCGCGGGTCCGTGCCGATCAGCTTGGCGTCGAGTTCCTTGCCGTCATTGGTCACCACGGTGAAGGCGGTGCCCTCCTCGACGACATGGTTGTTGGTGACGAGATAGCCGTCATCGGAGATGAAGAAACCGGATCCCTGCGCCACCGGCCGCGGCTGGTCGTTGTTGCGGTCACGGTGTCCAAAACGGCGCATTCCGTTCGGGCCTTGATCGCCGCCTTGATCGCCAAAGCCGCGGAATTCGCGGAAGAACCGGCGCAGCTGCGGGTTGTCGGGAAGATTGCCTAAGCCGTCCTCGTCGTCCATCTGGCCGGAACCGTCATCGGCCGTCGACTGGATCTTGGCCTTGACGCGCACGCTGACGACCGCCGGCGAAACGCGATCGACCACATCGGCGAAGCTCGGGACCTGCGGTGCCTCGACACGCACGGCGTCGGCCAGCACCGGGGCTGTCCCGGTGGCAACAGCACCAAAGCCGATCGCGCCGGCAATGGCCAGGGATGCGGCTGCGGCCAGAAGGCGTTTGCGGGTGCGTAGATATGAATTGGGGGCAACATTCATGGTTCTCGTATCCTCTTTTCAAGGGACGCCCCTTGATTGGCATCCTCGACAAAGGAAATAGAGGGCCGCACATTACGGCGCCATTTCCGGTACATGAAACTTTCGTAATGTATCGATCAATCGCGGCGGAGCATCTTGTCCAGCGCCGCCTGTTCCTCGGCAGTTAATGCAGCGGTCACCGTCGAACGGCGCGAACGGGCGGCCAGCAGGATGAATGTCCCGCCAACGAGCAGCAGAAGAACTGGCGTCCCCCAGAGCAAAACATTGCGCAGATTGAAGCGTGGCTTCAGCAGCACGAATTCGCCGTAGCGCGAAACGACATAGTCCATCACCTGCCGGTCGGTATCGCCGGCGACCAGGCGCTGGCGCACAAGGATGCGCAGGTCGCGGGCGAGGTCGGCATCGGACTCGTCGATCGACTGGTTCTGGCAGACCATGCAGCGCAGGCCTTCCGACAAAGCGCGCGCCCTCGCCTCGAGTGCCGGGTCGGCGAGCACCTCGTCGGGCTTGACCGCCTGCGCGGCGCCGGCGAACAACAGCGCCAGCAGCAGGACCAGCGAGGCCAGCGTGACCCTTTTCATTGCGGGCTCGCCGATGGCACGCCGGCCGCAGCCTTGCGGCGCGACGGTGCGCCGACGCGCAGGCGGCGGTCGAGCAGCGACATCGCCGCGCCCGCCATCATCACCAGTCCGCCGCCCCAGATCAGCGTCACCAGCGGCTTCCACCACAGACGAACGACCACAGAGCCATCGCTGCCCTCGTCGCCAAGCGAAAGATAGAGCTGGCTGAAGCCGATCGTCCTGATGCCGGATTCGGTTGTGGTCATCTGGCGCACCGGATATGAGCGCTTGGCCGAGGTGATCTCGCCTGCGACGCTGCCGTCGGCGCCTAGCAGGGCGAAGCGGCCGCGATCCTCACTGTAGTTAGGCCCCTGGGCCGGATAGAGCCCCTCGAAGCGCAGCTTGTGGCCGGACAGTTCGACGGTCTCGCCGGCATGCATCGCCAAGATTTTTTCGGTGCCGAAGCAAAGCGTGCCGACAATGCCGAGCGTTGTCAGCCCGAGGCCGAGATGCGCAAGCGCTGTGCCGAAGACCGAGCGCGGCAGGCCGGCGAAGCGCCTGAGCATGGTGGCGGGCACGACGGTGCCGAAGCCGGATTTGACGGCGAGATCGGTGAGCGCGCCGCAGATCAGCCAGAAGGCAAGGCCGACACCGAGTGCCGCCAACACCGAAGCGCCATCGATGAACAGGGCCGTCACCAGCACGGCGAGCAGCGCCGCCGCGAAAGCCGCCATCAGGCGCTGGGCGACGGCGAAAATGTCGCCGCGCTTCCAGGCGAGGAGCGGCCCGAACGGCACGACGACCAGCAACGGCACCATCAGCGGGCCGAATGTCAGGTTGAAGAACGGCGCGCCGACCGAAATCTTGTCGGCAGACAGGGCTTCGACGACGAGCGGGTAGAGCGTGCCGACCAGCACGGTGGCGGTGGCGGTGGTCAGGAACAGATTGTTCAGGACCAGCGCGCCTTCGCGCGAGATCGGGTGAAACAGGCCGCCGGCCGTCAGCCGGGAGGCGCGCAAGGCAAATAGCGCCAGCGAGCCGCCGATGAACAGCGTCAGGATGCAGAGGATGAACACGCCACGCGTCGGATCGGTGGCGAATGCGTGCACCGAGGTCAGCACGCCGGAACGCACCAGGAAGGTGCCGAGCAGCGACAGTGAGAAGGTCAGGATCGCCAGAAGCAGCGTCCAGATCTTCAGCGCCGAGCGCTTTTCCATGACGATCGCCGAATGCAGCAGCGCCGTGCCCGCCAGCCACGGCATGAAGGATGCGTTCTCGACCGGATCCCAGAACCAGAAGCCGCCCCAGCCGAGCTCGTAATAAGCCCAGTAGGAGCCCATGGCGATGCCGCCGGTGAGGAACATCCAGGCAACCAATGTCCACGGCCTTACCCAGCGCGCCCACGAAGCGTCAATGCGGCCCTCGATGAGGGCAGCGACAGAGAAGGAAAAGCAGATCGAGAAACCGACATAGCCGAGATAAAGCAGCGGCGGATGGATGGCGAGGCCGAGGTCCTGCAGGATCGGGTTGAGATCGCGGCCCTCGATAGGCGCCGGATTGAGCCTGACGAACGGGTTCGACGTCGTCAGGATGAACAGGAAGAAAGTGGCGCCGATCGCTCCCTGCACGGCAAGCACATTGGCCCGGAGCGTCGCCGGAAGATTGCCGCCGAAGACGGCGACGAGCGCGCCGAAGAAGGTCAGGATCAGCACCCAGAGCAGCATCGAACCTTCGTGATTGCCCCAGGTTCCGGTGATCTTGTAGATCAGCGGCTGCAGCGAATGCGAGTTCTCCCAGACGCTCTCAACCGAGAAGTCGGAGCCGGCGTAGGCGGTTGCCAGCGCCACGAAAGACAGCGCCGTCAAGGCAAAGCCGGTCAGCGCGGCCGGTGCGCCGACGGCCATCATCTTGTGGTTGCCGGTGCGCGCACCGAACAGCGGCACCATCGTCTGCACCAGGGCCAGCGCAAACGCCAGGACCAGGGCGAAATGTCCGGTTTCAACCATTGTCACCGCACCCGCTAGTCACTCTTGCTCTCCTGCCATACGCCCTTGGCCTTGAGGCCGTCGGCCACTTCCTTGGGCATATAGGTCTCGTCATGCTTGGCCAGCACGCTGTCGGCGACAAAGATTCCGTCAGGGCCAAACGAGCCTTCGGTGATCACGCCCTGTCCTTCCCGGAAGAGGTCGGGAAGAATGCCGGTATAGGTGACCTTGACGTCCTTCTGGTTGTCGGTCACCGAAAAGGCGACGGTGGCGCCTTGGCTACGCTCGACCGTGCCTTTTTCGACGAGACCGCCGAGCCTGATGCGCTGGCCCGGCTGAAGGCTGGCGGTGGCCAGATCGGCCGGCATGTAGAAATAGGAGGCCTTCTGGCCAAGCGCATAGAAGGTCAGCCCCGTGGCAACACCGAGAAACCCCAGCCCCGCTGCGATCACCGACAGTCGTTTCTGCTTGCGCGTCATCGTCTACTCCGTCGCCGTCACGCCAAGCGAGGCGGCAAAGGCGGTGAATTTCCTGGCCTGGTCGCTGTCCGCGCCAAAGACGGCGATACCGCGATTGAGCGCATCACGCGCCTGATCTGTCTTGCCCAGCACGGCATAGGAACGAACGAGCTGCATCCACCCTTCCTCGTCGCGCGGATTTTGCCGAAGCCTTTCGTCGAGGCCGGCAACCATGGTGCTGATCATGGCTTGCCGGTCCTGCGGCGACATCGAGGAGGCAGCATCGATATCCTCGGCGGTCGGCCCTTTCGCGGGCGCCTCCGAAGCGACGCTGCGGGCGGCGGATTCGGCCAGCGCCTGCTCGACGGCGCCGCGCCACGGCGAGCCCTGCGGCAAGGCGGCAAGCATCTTTTGCCAGGCCGCCGTGGCTTCAGCTATGCGGCCTTCCTGTGCCATGCCCATGGCGAGATAGAACGAGGCCTTCGGATTGGCCGGATCGAGCTTCAACGCCGCCTCGAAAGCCGCCTGCGCTTCGGCGGAGACAATGCCGCCGGCCGCATTGGCGATCGCCTCGCCAAGACCCGCCTGGCGGGCGGCGCTGTCGCCGTCGAGGCGGATGGCGTTGCGATAGGCGGTCACCGCATCGGCGTATCGCTGCATGCGCAGATAGACCGGCGCCAGCACGTCCCAGCCGCGGCCATCGGATGGGTTGGCCGCCAGGTGCGCCTCGGCGCGGGCTATCAGCTCGTCGACCGAGCTGTCGGCGGGGTTCTTGGCCAGGCGTTCGCTGAGCGGCTGCGACGGCAGGTCGGGTGAGCCGAGCTGGCCATAGAGGCCCCAGCTGACCAGCGGAACCAGCAGCACGGCCGCTGTCGCCACCAGCCTTGTCGACCGCGACGGCGGCGTCGCCGTGTCGTCGGCGTGGCCGGCATTGCTCAGGCGAAGGATGCGGCGGGCGATTTCGGCGCGTGCCTCTTCGGCCTCCATTGGCTGGATCAGGCCACGCGCCATATCGCGGTCAAGCTCGGCCAGCTGGTCGCGATAGACTTCAAGGTCGTGATCGCCAGCAGCGGACGCGTTCTTCGATCCGCCGGCCAACGGCAGCAGCACCGCCAGGCTTGCGCCCAGCGTCAGGATTGCGGCTATGACCCAGAACAGCATGGCTCTTCCAATAGAACGAGACCCTTGCCCTGCCAACACAAGCGTGCTGCGACGCTTTGGCGGGGCCGCTCCGATCGATAATGCATGTCGCGCAAAAGTGTGCAGCGGTTTTGCGACAACGACCATGCATCAAAACAAGAACCTAAAGCGCGTCGCATGAGGCCGGTCGAACGCGACGCGCTTTGGTGCCGGATCGGTATCGGCGGATCGACGGCCGGGCGTCTTTGTTGCGCAATTCCGGACGGAAAACCGTTTCACACTTTTCCTGGAATTGCTCTACGTCAGCGGCGTCCAGCTGCCGTCGGCATTGCGGCAGGCGGTTCCGCGCGCGGTGGCGCCGGCGGTGCCGGTAAACACCGTATGGGTGTATTGCCGGCAGTCCTGCGAGCCGACGCGATAGGGCTGGGCGGCGACCACTTCGCCGCGATGGGCCGAACTGTCGCTCTTCCAAGCCACTTTCTGGCCGCTCGCCGTGTATTCAAGCGCCTTGTATTCCGCCTCGAGCGCGCTGCGCTTCTCGGTCTCGCTCAGGCCGGCGCCGATAGAGCCGCCGACGAGGCCGCCGCCCATGGCGGAGATGATCGTCGTCGCCACCTTGGCGCCGCTGGGGGGCGTCGCGGCCGGCGTCACCGTAACGGCCGGGCCCTTGCCGAGCGTTGTGCAGCCGGAGACGGCGAGCAGGGCGGAAACGAGCGCGACGCGAATCTTCATGCCAATACCGGCTTTCTTGAGCTGGACCGCCGCGCTGTCAGCAGCTGGCGCGGCCATAATGTCGATGTTTGTCGGAAATTTGGCCGCAGCCGGCCACCTGGAAAAGCAATCTGGAAAAGCATTACTGAAGGCTCCGCAATCGAACCATCGCCTTCAATCCACCCATGACGGATCGTTCCAGCGCCAGAGAGCCTCCATACTCGTTGACAAGGTCGGCGACAATGGCAAGTCCGAGCCCGCTGCCCGGTTTTGTCTCGTCGAGACGCCGGCCGCGCTGCAACACCTCGCGCGCCTTGTCGTCGGGAATGCCGGGGCCGTCATCCTCGATGCTGATCTCGAACAGGCTGGCTGCGCCTTCCGTGCCAGCGCCACCCTTGCTGGGGATTGGCTTGACCGAAACGGCGACCGCGCTCCTTGCCCATTTCATCGCATTGTCGAGCAGATTGCCGAGCAGCTCCTCCAGGTCCTCGCGTTCGCCGGCAAAGACGATGTCGGTGGCCGGCAGTGAGAGCGACAGCGCCGTCTGCGGGTTGAGCTTCTGCAGCACCCGAACCATGCGCTGGACCAGCGGCGCCACCGGCGTACGGTAGACGAGGCTGTCGCGCTGCGCGGCGACGCGGGCACGTTGCAGATAATGGTCCACTTGCTTTTGCATGGAAGCGGCCTGCTCGGCGATCAGCTGGCCCTTGGCGCCACCCAGCGCCCGTCCCTCGTTGAGCAGCACGGCAAGCGGCGTCTTCAGCGAGTGAGCCAAGTTGCCGACCTGCGTGCGCGACCGCTCGACGATACGCCTGTTGTTCTCGATCAGCGCATTGGTCTCGTTGGCGAGCGGCTCGATCTCGGCCGGGAAACGGCCGTCTAGGCGCTGCGCGGTTCCTTCGCGCACCATGGCAAGCGCATTCCTGACCCGGCGCAGCGGCTGCAGGCCGAGCAGGATGGCAATCGCATTGATGGCGATCATGCCGACGCCGAACAGCGACAGATAGGTCAAAAGGCGCCGCTGGAAGGTGGCGATTTCCTGCTCGAGCTCGGTCTGGTTGCCCATGACGCGGAAGCGCGCGGCGCGGTTTTTCGCATCGAGCACGAACTCGCTCTCGAACACCTCCAACTGCTCGCCTTCGATGCCGTCCGCTGAATAGCTGCGCTGGAAGCTGGCATTGAAGGGCACCTCGGCAACGCTTGGCGACGGGATCGCCTTGGTCATCGACGACGAATGGAGATCGCCGTGCACGCCTTCCGAGGCAGGCTCGACCGACCAGTACCAGCCGGAATTCGGTTCCGAGAACCTCAAATCACCAAGGTCGGGGGCGCCGGTCAATTGGCCGCTTTCAGAAACGCCGACCGAGCCGATCAGGTTGAACAGATGCGCCGAAAGCAGGCTGTCGAAACCGCGCTCGCTGGCCTGGCGATAGAGCGTGGTGATCAAGGTGAAGATGACGACCAGAGTGAGGATCGCCCAGACCGTGGAAAAGGCGATGACGCGAAACGCCACCGAACGCGGCCATGACGGCAGCGACGGCGTGTTCGAGACGGCGGGTTTTGTAGGCAGCGGTTCCGCGTTACGCCTCCGGCTTACGCATGCGGTAGCCCATGCCGCGAACAGTTTCGATCATGTCGATGCCCATCTTCTTGCGAAGCCGTCCGACAAAGACCTCGATCGTGTTGGAATCGCGGTCGAAATCCTGGTCGTAGAGATGCTCGACAAGCTCGGTCCGGGACACCACCTCGCCCATGTGGTGCATCAAATAGGCAAGCAAGCGGAATTCGTGCGAGGTCAGCTTCAGCGGCACGCCGTCGACGTCGGCCTTGGAGGCCTTGGTGTCGAGGCGGAGCGGCCCGCAGGTCAGTTCGGACGAAGCGTGCCCGGCAGCACGCCGGATCAAGGCCCGCACCCTGGCCAGGATTTCCTCGATGTGGAAGGGTTTGGTGACGTAGTCGTCGGCGCCGGCGTCGATGCCGGCAACCTTGTCGCTCCAGCGGTCGCGTGCCGTCAGGATCAGCACCGGCATCTTGCGGCCGCCGCGCCGCCAGCGTTCGACCACGCTGATGCCGTCCATCTGCGGCAGGCCGATATCGAGCACTACGGCATCGTAGGGCTCGGTGTCGCCGAGAAAGTGCCCTTCCTCGCCGTCGAAAGCGCGGTCGACGACATAGCCGGCATCGACCAGCGCGTCGCCGATCTGCCGGTTGAGATCCTTGTCATCTTCGACGACGAGTACGCGCATGCGGAGAGGCCTGTTGAAGCTGGTCAGATATAGGCCGATTCCGGCAGACTGGGAAACGGCACGGTTCAGTTCAGCGGAACGACGATCTCCGAGCGACGGGGACGCTGCCCGTCCTTGCCCGGAACGAGCACGACGATGACGCAGACCGGCTGGCCGCCGCGTGTCGACTGCGAGGCCTTGGCCAGGGTGCCGCCATTCTGCTCGGCCACCTGCTGGCCGATCGCGTAGCAGTCGGACGCGGCGAGGACGACCGGCTGAGTCCACTGGGGCACGACAGCGGGGATCGCCATCGCTTGCGACGCAAGCAGACCGGCGGCTGACAGCGCCAGTGCCGCGGTCCGGAAGTGGGAGCGAAGGGTTTTCATGGTCAGCGTTCTAACGCGCCGGTGCTGAACGTGATATGAACGGTGAACGCTCGAATGCATGCCCGCCACACCCCTGAAGCGCGAGATTACCGGATTGCCATTTCGCCGCCCGGCTCCGCGAAATCGCCAATGTTTAACCTAGCCCTCCAATCCTTCGCCGACAACCGGCATCATCTGGCGGGCAGGACCATTTGGGAGGACGAAGCATCCGGCCCAAGGCAACCGATGGCTGTTCAGGTGAACCGAACCTGAAACAAAAAACCCGCCTCTGCGGCGGGTCGCTGGCGCCATCAGCACCATAAGGAAATTAATAGCATAGCTGCCGGCACAAAGCAAGAACAAAATTGCCCGATTTGCAAAAAGTGCCCGGTGGTCAGCCCTCGTCCTTGATCACGGCGCGGAAGCGCAGCAGCCCGTGATGGGCCGAAAGGTCCTCGTCGTAGCGGGCTTCGGCGAATTCGAGCTTGAGGTAGGCGCGGCGATGTTCGCCGAGCGAGAGAACCGTATCGCGCAGGCGGGTGGTAACAAGGTCCATGATGTCATTGGTTTCCTTGCTGGCCTCTGATTTCGACCAGACATGCAACGTCAGCAACTGTTCTGCGTCGTTCTCCATCCCCGTTGCCCAATCGTAGACGCTGGTGCGGCCGAAGGTCATGTGGGGGAACGCAACATTTTCCGGCGCATGGTCGAACAATCTTGCATCGCCCAGTGCCGTCGACAGGTGGGGATCGCCGTTCACTGCCTCGAATATGGCCCTCTGCAATTCGACGGCCGGCGCGGTCATCGTCTTTCCCTTCGCCCGTCGCGTCGACCTCCCGGCTGCGTAGCTGCGTTGCATGAAGGCATCCCGGCAAGCGCGAATCAGCGCGTCTCATGCGGATTATGAACCTTCATGATCTCGGCAATAAGCCCTGCTCCTGCAACCCGCGACGGCACGGCCGACGAAGCGGATGCGTTTGCTTCCTAGCTGCGGCTGGAATTGGGAAATGTCAGGCTCATGATTTCGCCTGCGTCGATGCGGATACGGCCTGCTTGAGTGCCCGCGACGCCCGCTTCTTCTTCGGGGCGACCGGATTCAGAGCTGCCGCCGCGCGGTCCGCCTCTTCCTTGGCCAGTCGCAATTCCCTCAGCCTTGCCGTCTTGATGGTCCTGGCCTTCGCCTCCGAGAGATATTCGGCAGTTGCTTTGTTCCGCTCCACCGTCTTCTTTTGATTTTCCATGAAGCGAGCCTCAGATTTTCCCATGATGTTCTGATTGCCTTGGGCCATCCGTAAAATCTCCCTTGCAGCGAAAGTCATGAATGTGAACTTCATCGTAAAATAGGTGTTCAAAGACAAAAATTCAATTTCATTAATATTCGGCAAGACCCGAACACCAGGGGATAACCAGGCAAGATAATACGTTCAATATTTTATGTGCCCTATGAATATTTTTTGGCACTCCTATCAATCGAGTGCCAAGGCGCCTATAGAGAGGGGGCGGCCGCCTAAGCCGGCCCCAGAAAGAGTCCCCATGAAATTCCGGCCACTCCACGATCGCGTCGTCATTCGGCGCGCCGAAAGCGACACCAAATCCAAGGGCGGCATCATCATCCCCGACAATGCCAAAGAAAAACCGCAGGAAGGCGAAGTGATCGCTGTCGGGCCGGGCACGCGGGACGAAAGCGGCGCGCTGATCCCGCTCGAAGTCAAGGCCGGCGACCTCATTCTGTTCGGCAAATGGTCCGGCACCGAGGTCAAGATAGACGGCGAGGACCTTCTGATCATGAAGGAGGCCGACATAATGGGCATCATCGAAAAAAGCGAGACGGGCATCATCGACAAGACCGTGGCTGCCAAGAAGGCCGCCTGATTGGAAGGCCGCGCGCGCTCCCGCGCGCGCAAAGGACGCTCCGAGCTTTGATTCAGGCGCTGCAAGCGCCTTGCCACGACAACCGAACTGGAAAAGATCATGTCTGCCAAGGAAATCAAATTCTCCACCGACGCGCGTGACCGCATGTTGCGCGGCGTCGAAATCCTCAACAACGCCGTCAAGGTGACGCTCGGCCCCAAAGGCCGCAACGTCATCATCGACAAGGCCTACGGCGCGCCGCGCGTCACCAAGGACGGGGTGGCCGTGGCAAAGGAAATCGAGCTTTCCGACAAGTTCGAAAATATGGGCGCACAGATGGTGCGCGAAGTGGCCTCGAAAACCAACGACCTCGCCGGCGACGGCACCACCACCGCCACGGTGCTTGCCGCTTCCATCCTGCGCGAGGGCGCCAAATTCGTTGCCGCCGGCATGAACCCGATGGACCTCAAGCGCGGCATCGACCTTGCCGTCAGCGCCGTCGTCCAGGAAATTCAGGCGCGCGCCAAGAAGGTCAAGTCCTCAGGCGAGATCGCGCAGGTCGGCACCATTGCCGCCAATGGCGACACCAGCGTAGGCGCCATGATCGCCAAGGCGATGGACAAGGTCGGCAATGACGGCGTCATCACCGTCGAGGAGGCCAAGACCGCCGAAACGGAGCTCGACGTCGTCGAAGGCATGCAGTTCGACCGCGGCTATCTCTCGCCCTATTTCGTCACCAATGCCGAGAAGATGCGTGCCGAGCTGGAAGACCCTTACGTCCTCATCCACGAAAAGAAGCTCGGCAATCTGCAGGCACTGCTGCCCATCCTCGAAGCCGTGGTGCAAAGCGGCAGGCCGCTGCTGATCATCTCCGAGGACGTCGAGGGCGAAGCGCTGGCGACTCTGGTCGTCAACAAGCTGCGCGGCGGCCTCAAGGTCGCGGCCGTCAAGGCGCCTGGCTTCGGTGACCGCCGCAAGGCGATGCTGGAAGACATCGCCGTGCTCACCGCCGGACAGATGATTTCCGAGGATCTCGGCATCAAGCTGGAGAACATCACCATAGACATGCTCGGCCGCGCCAAGCGCGTGCTGATCGAGAAGGACACCACCACGATCATCGACGGCGCCGGCGAGAAGACCACCATCCAGGCGCGCGTCCAGCAGATCAAGGCGCAGATCGAGGAAACCACGTCCGACTATGACAAGGAGAAGCTGCAGGAACGTCTCGCCAAGCTGGCGGGCGGCGTTGCCGTCATCCGCGTCGGCGGCGCGACCGAATCGGAGGTCAAGGAAAAGAAGGACCGCATCGACGATGCGCTGAACGCCACGCGCGCGGCCGTCGAAGAAGGCATCGTTCCAGGCGGCGGCGTGGGACTGCTGCGCGCCAAGGCTGTGCTGAACGGGCTGACCGGAGCCAATGCCGATGTGACAGCGGGCATTTCGATCGTGTCGAGAGCGCTCGAAGCGCCGATCCGGCAGATCGCCGAGAATTCCGGCGTCGAAGGTTCGATCGTCGTCGGCAAGCTCGCCGAGGGCAAGGATCACAATCAGGGCTTCGATGCCCAGAACGAGGTCTATGTCGACATGATCAAGGCCGGCATCGTCGACCCGGCGAAGGTGGTACGGACGGCGCTGCAGGACGCGGGCTCCATTGCGGCGCTTCTGATCACGGCGGAAGCCATGATCACCGACGTTCCGGCGAAGGAAGCCGCTGCTTCGCCCGGCGGCATCGGCTATTGACCAGCCACTGCCGGAAACAAGCCTGAAAGACAGCCGCCGGGGTATCTTCCCCGGCGCGCACCATCGGCAAGGAGATCGATCAATGATCGCATTCGTCCCGAAGCCAAATGCAGCGGCGAAAATCGAAGTGGCCGAGGAAAGCCGCTTCGATCGCATTCGCAGGCTTGCCGACAAGCACAGGAAAGCCAACGCCGGCATGATAGGCCGCGACCCGAAAAAGATCGCGGACAAGCGTCCCATGTGACGACTGCCAATCCTCGGCACCTCGCGCAAGCGCGGAACCTTCATCGCCCTTGTAGGCAGCACCGAAATGGACGAATAGTCATAGCGGCGCGCCGCCGTGAAATTGCCGGTATGCGGTTTCTCAGTTGGCGTCATCGCCGCAGCCGGATCCTGGAATGGCCAGTCCTTTGGAACCACGCAAGAGAAGAGGTCCGATCGCCGCAAGGCTGCTGGCGGTGGATGCGTGGATCGATTCCTCTGTCTACGAAATCGGCTTCAGGGCGCGCCAGTTCTGGGAAGCGGCGACCATCTTCTCCCGGCGTTTCCGCGTCGGCGGCTGGCGCCGCGGCCTGATCGAACTGTTGAGTGAAGGCTTTACGCTCGGTGCCGGCGGCATCGTCGTCCTTTTGGCGCTGGCCTTGCCGGCCTTCCAGATAACCGCCGGCGACTGGCGCACGCAAGGCGACTTCGCCGTCACCTTCCTCGACCGCTACGGCAACGAGATCGGCCAGCGCGGCATCATCCAGCGCGATTCGGTGCCGGTCGACGAGATGCCCGACCATGTCATCAAGGCGGTGCTGGCGACCGAAGACCGGCGTTTCTTCGACCATTACGGAATCGATGTGCTCGGCCTGTCGCGCGCCATATTCGAGAATGTGCGGGCAAATTCCGTCGTCCAGGGCGGCTCGAGCATCACCCAGCAGCTGGCCAAGAACCTGTTCCTGACCAATGAGCGGACATTCGAGCGCAAGATCAAGGAAGCCTTCCTGTCGCTGTGGCTCGAAGCCAATCTGTCGAAGAAGGAAATCCTGCAGCTTTACCTCGACCGCGCCTATATGGGCGGCGGCACCTTCGGCATCGAGGCGGCAGCCGATTTCTATTTCGGCAAGAGCGTCAAGGACCTGAACCTTGCCGAGGCGGCGATGCTGGCCGGCCTGTTCAAGGCGCCGACCAAATATGCGCCGCACATAAACCTGCCCGCCGCCCGGGCGCGGGCCAATGTGGTGCTGTCCAATCTGGTCGATTCCGGCTTCATGACCGAAGGCCAAGTGCTGCAGGCAAGATTACACCCGGCCGAAATCGTCGACCGTGGCGAGCAGAAGAGCCCCGACTATTACCTCGACTGGGCCTTCGACGAGGTCAAGAAGATCGCCGCCAAAGGCGGCCCGCACTCGCTTGTCGCCCACACCACCTTCGATGCCAACATCCAGAAGGCGGCCGAAGAATCGATGGAGTTCCACCTCCGCCAGTTCGGCAAGGAATACAACGTCACCGAGGGCGCCATCGTCGTCATCGAGACCAATGGCGCGGTCAGGGCGATCGTCGGCGGCCGCGACTACGGCGCCAGCCAGTTCAACCGCGCCACCAAAGCGCTTCGCCAGACCGGCTCCTCGTTCAAGCCCTATGTCTATGCGACGGCGATGGAGCATGGCTTCACGCCGGATTCGGTGGTTTCCGGCGGACCCATCTCCTGGGGCAGCTGGTCGCCCCACAATTACAATGGCGGGTCGGCCGGCAACGTCACGCTGATCACGGCGATGGCCAAATCGATCAACACGGTGCCGGTGCGGCTGGCCAAGGATTATCTCGGCATCAAGCCGATCAAGGCCATGGCCGAGGCGATGGGCGTCGAGTCGCCGCTGGAATCGCACAAGACCATGGTGCTCGGCACGTCGGGCATGACCGTGATGGACCAGGCGACGGGTTACAGCGTATTTGCCCAGAACGGCCTTGCTGGAACCCGGCACGGCGTCAGCCAACTCTTCACCCGTACCGGCGAGGTGGTCTACGACTTCGCCAAGGATGCGCCGCCGCCGCACCGGGTGCTGTCGGAGCAGGCGCTCAAATACATGAACACCATGCTGGCGGCGGTGCCGGTGATCGGTACAGCCCGGCGCGCAGCCCTTCCAAACATCGTCGTCGCCGGCAAGACCGGTACGACCCAGTCCTACCGCGATGCCTGGTTTGTCGGCTTTACCGGCAACTACACGGCCGCCGTCTGGCTCGGTAATGACGACTTCACCGCGACCAACAAGATGACCGGCGGCACGCTGCCGGCCATGGTGTGGCAGCGCCTGATGCTCTATGCGCACCAGAATATCGACCTCAGACCGATCCCCGGCCTCGATCACCCCTTCGTCGATGCCGAAATCGCCGCCAAGGCCGAGGAAGCGGAAAAGAAGAACGCCGAACAGGCAGCTGCCGATGCCGCCGCCGAGCGTCCGCCGGTGCTGTCCAGCCGGACCACCCAGACCCTGAAGGAACTGACCAGGCTGTTCCAGGCGGCACCCGTGCTCGACGCGCCCGCTGCGCCGGAGACCCTGTCGGCGCTGTGACGGCCAATTGCGCGGGGCCGCTTGCCACAAGGCCCTGCGCCGCGATATCCCCGAGCGGCAATCTTTCAGTCCCGGCCTTCGGTTCCCTGCCTCCTCATGCTCAAGAACGCCTTCCTGACACTGCTTTCGCTTGCCATCGCCGTCGTCGGCGGTGGCGGCAGCGTCTGGTATGCACTGAAGCTGCAGGATGGCGTCGGCGCCATCAGGATCGGCCAATGGACCGCCTTCCCCGATATCGGCACGCCGACGGCAGATCCCTATTCGAAGGCCCGCGTGGCTCGCGAAGGCGTGCTGGCGCTCGGACAGGCGGAAGGACTGTCCTTCATAGCCGAGCGCGATTCCGGCGGCGAACAGCTCAAGCGGCAATGTGCCTACAAGATTGCGGGCGGCTTTCCCACCGCCCGGTTCTGGACGCTTTATGCCGCCGACCAGTCGCTTGGCGTGGTCGAGACCGGCAAGCCGAGGCCGGCTGCGCTGCAGTCCTATCAAGTGCTGCGCCAGGCCGACAATTCGGTGGTCATTTCCGTCGGCAGCCGCCCTGCGCCCGGCAACTGGCTGCTGACCAGCGGCGCCGGCAAGATGTACTTGGTGCTTACGTTCTACGACACGCCGATCGCCAGCAGCACCGGTCTCTCGGACGTCACGCTGCCGCAGATCCAGAAGGTCGGCTGCAATGCGTAGCCTGCTGCATGCCGTGCTGCTCGGCCTGCTCGGCGCCGGCATCGTGCACATCATCGTGCTGCTGCTCGTCCCCGAGTTTTCCGAACGCGACGCCTGGTCGCGATTGGCCATGGCTTCGGATCTCTACAAGATGACCCGGCTCGACGCGGAAGCCGGCGGCGCGCCGGTGGTGAAATCGGTCGATCCGCTGTTTTATGCGGCGGCATGCCGCTTCGATCTTGCCGAGGGGATGGTGCGGGTCAAGGCACCGGGAAAGGTGCCGTTCTGGTCGATATCGGTCTACGACCGCGGCGGCCACAACATCTACTCGTTCAACGACCACAGCGCGACCGCAGGCGTGCTCGACACCGTTGTACTGACGCCGGCTCAGATGATCGAGGTCCGCAAGGATCTTCCCGAGGAACTGCAAGGGGCCATCTTCGTCGAGGCGCCGATAGAGGAAGGCGTATTCGTCATCCGATCGTTCGTGCCCGACGACAGCTGGAAGCCGATCGTCTCGCGGTTTCTCGAACAGAGTTCCTGCGAACTGCAGGATTTTTAAGCCGGTTCCGATGCTCAGTGATGCGGTACCGGCAATGTTCCCGAAGGTCCCGGCTTGTCGGGGCCGGCCGGCCGCGTTTCGCCCGTCAGCGGCCGCTGTTCATAGCGCACCCCGGGAAAGATGATCACTGCCGCCGGCGCGGCTTGTTGTGCTCGATTGGTTGCCGCCGTTCGCGGCACGAAAGACAGTACCATGCCCATGGTTCGCGTATTCCTCTCGGTTGCCCCGGAGCACAACGCAACGCCTCCATAGTCGATTAAGAAGGCAGTAGGTTAACGGAGCGCTAACGGATCGCCGCTAAATTGATCTTTGTTCTTGGGAAACGCGAAACCGGTACAGCCCGGCAGAGCGCTGTCCAGATCGTGTCGAGTGTCGGGCGTATCCTTCGTGTCAGCTTCGGATTTCAGGCAAATCGCAGCAGGAGCTGAATCGGGAAAGGCCGAAAGGCTGTTTCGCGCCGCGGTATCGGCGTTCTGCTCGCTCACCCGCCCTTCGCGCCGGGAAATCGCGCAGCTCGAAGACCTGACGCTGCCGCTTTTCGAGAATGTCTCGGTCGAATCGCGCCGCTACGTCGCGGCAGCCCTTTCCGAATGCGAATATGCACCCGCCGCGCTGGTGCGGCGGCTTTGCCAGGAGCGGGTCGACATCGCCGCTCCGCTGCTCATCCGCTCGCGCGCCCTCAGCGACGTCGATCTGATCGCGCTGATCGGACGTCACGGCCTGCCGCATGCCCGTGCCATTGCCCGCCGCAAGGATCTCAATCAAACGATCGCGGATCTCATCAAAGTGCTCGAAAGGCCGACGCTGGTGCGGTCGCAGCAGCAGCCGGAAACAACCGCCAAAGCCGCGTCCGAAAACGCCGAAGTGGTTGCAGGCGAGGTCAACAGGCAAGAGGCTTCCGATGCCGCTGAAACTGTACGCCGCCGGTTGCGATTCATGATGCGCGCCGAGAGCGGCGGCGCTATCGGTCCGTTCGTCGAGCCACAAACCTATGTCAAGCTGCGCGAGACCGCGCTGACCGGCAATGCGGCATTCTTCCAGACAGCGCTCGCCGATGCGCTCGAAGTCGATTTTTCAACGGCGCGGACGCTCACCGCGAGCCACAATTACACACCGCTGCTGGCCGCCTTGCGCGCGCTCGACCTCAGCGAAGACAAGGCGTTCCTGATCACGGCCGCCATCTATCCGACCGAGTTTCCGCACCCGCAGGCGATCCGCATCTTCCTCGACCGCTACCGCCTGCTGCACCGCGACGCGGCGTTGGACAGGCTCCGCGGCTGGAAGGCCGACACCGTGTCGAAAATCGTTCGCAAGCCCGGGCGCGTCGCCGCAAACGCCGACCTGCGCAAGCCGAACAGCGCCGATATGACCGCCAGCCCAAAGGCGCGTCGCATCTGAGGCTTGCCGTTACGACGCCTTGACCGAGATAAGCTCCTCGACGGGAATGGCGCCCGCCTCGATCTCGACCACCCAGATATCCGGATCGAATCTCTTCTCGCGCTCCAGCCGCGCGTCGAAGATGGCGGCATCGTCGCCTTCGCCAAGCAGGCTGAAAAAACGGTCGTCCGGCCTGGCTGAATCGTAACTCGTCTGCGGCGCCGGCCCGAACAGCGCTATCTCCCCCAGCCTGCCCCGCGCCAGCACGAAAACCGCGCCGGCTTCCGTCGCGCCGCGCTTGACCACGGCGGCAAAGCCGCCGGCGCTGAAAACCCGGCGCAACAGCGCCGACACCCACAGATCGGTGGTTACCCGCATGGCGCGATCCTGCACGATTTCGGTTTTGTGGCGTCGAGATTGTCACTTATTCGCGAGCAACGGTTGGCTATCATAGCGAGTCCCCGGAATGCGACGATCTACCCAAGACCTAACAAATCTTGTTAGTCCTGTGAAAACTGCTATAGCGTCCGGTATGAAAGCCCAGCCCATGCGCACTCTTACTGTGTCGCTTACGCCCAAGCAGGCCGCCCGTCTACAAGACGCCGTGCACAGCGGAGACTATGCTTCCAACAGTGAAATTGTCAGGGAAGCACTACGTCTATGGGAGCAGCGCGAGGAATTCCGCACTCTTGAACTGGAACGTCTCAAAAGGGCGTATGACGAAGGGATGGCAAGCGGCGAGGGCCAGCACGTGGATCGCACGGCTTTCTTACGCGCTCTGAAAGCCGAACGCGCAGCCCGCGGCTGAATACCGGCTCACCCCCGAGCTTCTCAGGATTTGCGAGATATTTGGCACCACATTGCCATCGATAACGAGAAGGCGGCTGACAAGCTGATCGGACGCATTTTCGACAGGCTGGAATTGGTTTGCGAGCACGCCAAAATGGGCGCAGCTCGACCGGAATTGAGCGCCACCGCCCGCATTCTGGTCGAGGGACGCTACATCGTGATTTATGAGCCTATGCCCTACGGCGTGTTAGTCGTGGCGATAGTCCACGGAATGCGTGACCCGGAGCAATGGCTTAAATAGACCGGGAGACTGGGTTTCGACCCTTAGTTGGTCAGGCCGATCTCGCGCATCTTGACGTAGACGATCTCGTCGGGCTCGCCGGTCTCGGGCAAGCCGAACAGCGCCTGGAATTCCTTGATCGCGGCCTTGGTGCGCGCGCCTACGACGCCGTCCAATTGCATGTCGTCATTGCCGAAAGCTTTCAGTCCGGCCTGGATCTTGACGATGCGGGGATCAGGTGCCGCCGCATTTGCCGGTGCGGACACCGGAATGGCGGCCGGAGCAGCGGCCGTTTCGACCGGCCGCGGCACCGGATGCGGCACCACGGCCGCGGTCTTTGGCGTGGCGCCCAGTTGATCCAGCAGGACGCTGTCGATCTCGCCGGAGGCATTCAATCCGACCTTCTGTTGATAGGCCTGGATGGCCTTGCGCGTATTCGGTCCGGGAATCCCGTCGACGATGCCGGAATAGAAATCAAGATCCTTCAATATGCCCTGGACCTGCTCGACGACCGGGTCGCTCTTGATCGGCGCAGCGGCCGGACGCACGATGTTGATGGTGGTTTCGGGCTCGTCGCTGTCCGACCGGGGAAAGCGCTCGATGCTCCTGGTGACGAAAAACGCGCCGGCATGCGGAAAGGGCTGGTACCAAAGCGCGTTCGCCGAGACGTAGAACAGCGTCACCAGGAACGCGGTCGAGCCGCCGACCACAACAGGATTGCGCGAGATCAGGCTGCCCAGCGCCATCGCTCCGTGCTCGAAGGCATTGCCGCGGCGTTTGACCGCCCTAGGCTGTTTTGCGGAGCGACCCATTGCTCTCCCCTTTGCCACCGTCCGCTCTGGCTTTGGCTGCGGACATCGGCACCACGCCGGCCTTCTCCGCCGAGCGGCCCGTCGGGCCGTTCACGGGAAGGCTGATCGTCACCGTGGTGCCCTCGCCCGGCATGCTTTCGATCGACATTGTGCCCTCGTGCAGCGCCACCAGCCCCTTCACCAGCGAAAGCCCGAGCCCGGTGCCTTCGAAACGGCGGGTATAGTCGTTCTGGATCTGCATGAACGGCTTGCCGAGATTGACGAAGTCTTCCTCGGCGATGCCGATGCCGGTGTCCCGGACCCAGAAATGCAGCCGCGAGCCGATGCGCTTGGCGCCGATAACGACATTGCCGCCTTCGGGCGTGAACTTGATCGCGTTAGAGACAAGATTGATCAGGATCTGCTGCACGGCGCGACGGTCGGCATTTATTTCGCCTGCGTCCGGCGCGATCTGGGCCTGCAGATCGATGGCCTTTGCCTCGGCTTGCAGGCGCATCATCGATTGGCACATCTCGACCGCTTCGCGGAAGCGGAACGGTTCCGGTTCGGTCGCGTAGGCGCCCGATTCGATCCGCGATACGTCGAGTATCGAGGTGACGACGGCGAGCAGGTGCTGGCCCGAATCCCTGACCAAGCCGACATATTCCTTCTGGCGCGGATCCTTGAAGCTGCCGAACATCTCGTGCAGCAACATGTCGGAAAAGCCGATAATGGCATTGAGCGGAGTGCGCAGCTCGTGGCTGACGACGGCAAGGAAGCGTCCTTTCGCCACCTCGGCGGAGGCAGCCGCCTCATTGGCGGCGGCAAGCTCCTGGCGCAGTCCGGCCAGTTCGTCGTTCTCGCGCAGAAGAAGCGTGAAGACAGTCTCCTTCCCCGGCGCGCGCATCATCTCGAGCAAGAACGGCCGGTAATTGTCGGCCGTCACGCCGCTGCTCTGCGGCAGCCGTACGCGAAGGTCGAGCCGGCGCGACAGGGCGCCATCGCGCATATCGGCCAGCGCACTGAGATACGGGACGCGGTCGGACAGATGGATGCGATCGAAAAGTCCGGTGCCGAAAAGCAGCTCCGGCGGCAGCCTCAGCATAGCGCGTGCCTTAGCCGAGACGTCCAGAACCTCGCCATGCGCCGCGATTCGCAGCACGACGGCGTCGATGAGGTCTTCGAGCCGGTGGCTGCCGGCCGGATCGAGCTGTGCGCTGGCGGCGCCGCGAAGCGGAGCGATACGCGGAATGAGCGTGAGTGCCCAGGTCAGTGGTACCAGCCAGTGCCATGCGGCGATTTCGGTCTGGTCGAGCGGCAAGACGGAACCGGCTAAAGGCTGCAGCAAGACTGCGACAAAGGCCGATATGGCGCCCCAGATCGCGGCACGGCGCGACTGGCCGATCCACCAGGCTTCAAACGGCAGCGCCACCGCAAGCAAGGCAACCGGCGAGGCCACACCGCCGGCAGCAGCGATAAGGGCACCGAGGGCAACGCTGCCGACGACCAAGGCGAGTTGGCCGGCCAGGGTCATCTTGCCCGATGCAGCCACCAGCAGGGCGGCGAACCAGCAAAGGCCGAACGCCGCAAAGATGGCCGCCACCGTCACGGCCGCGCCCATGCCCGACGTGACCAGCGTCACCGCTGCACCCGCGCTGAAGAAAGGAGCCGCCAGCATGACGCCAATGAACCGGCTGTGGCGGCGACGATCGCTCTGGCCGAGCACGGACGGATGAACCATCCGTTCGCAACCGGCGGCTATCGCGCCCGGCAACTCGGCGTATCTGGCCTTAATCGCACTCAACTCAACGCACCCGGTCGTGAACGGCCCTGCTTTTGCAGGCGGCTTTTGTCGATCCAAAACTCGCATCCAGCGTTTAAGGAATGGATAAGGCTGGGCCGATCGTCCCCCGGCAGGCTGCAAATATCGGGATACCGGCGGGGAAAAACCGGGGCAATTGCCGCCATAGTAAACGGAGCGTTATCCGGACCGCTCGCGCCTGACGTTGCGGCCGATGGCATCAACCTGTCGCCGATTAAGAAAATGATTATGAAAAACAATAGGTTGGATGGTTATCATTTGCTGAATAAAATCTGAGCCGTTCGAGGCAAATGAATTTCAAAACGCTTCGTTTCGAATCTGCCTAAAATTTGAGGAAAACTGTTGCTTTCGGGACAAGCCGTCCTTTGCGCGTCTGTGCCAATATCGCGGTACAAGGGTCTGCGGTTCGGATGCATGACCCGTCATAAAGGACAGACAGATGGGCTTTCTGATAAGAGCTGCTTTCTGGTTTTCGCTGGTGCTTCTGGCGCTGCCGCTGGGTGTCGGCGCCGATGATGCGGGCCGCGAAAGCGTCGGGCCGCTCCAGGCGCTGTTTGCGGCGCGCGAAGCCGTCGGCGATATCGCCGGCATCTGCGAGCGCAAGCCGGACGTATGCGAGACCGGCAAATCGGCAATGCACACCATCACCGCCCGGGCCAGGGAGACCGCCAAGATCGCGGCCGCCATGCTGGACGACAAGACCGCTGAACCCGATACGGTGACGACCACCGGCGGCGTGCCCGGGGAAATCGTCTTGCCGGCGAAAGTCGATCTGCCGGCGAAAGTGCACTTGCCGGCGAAGAACTGAGACTGTTTCGGCCGAATTCATCGCTAAACCGCAAGGCTCTCGCTCTCGGCACCTGCGGCGTTTCTCCTCTTTTTCCGTGACGTGGCAGCGCCGGATGACTATATCCGGGGGAATGACGACGACGATCCAGACCATCCGCGACGACTTTTCCCTGCTCGACGAGTGGGAAGACCGCTATCGCTATGTGATTGAACTGGGTGAAGCGCTGCCGCCGTTTCCCGACGAGCAACGCATACAAGCCAACAAGGTGCCCGGCTGCGTCAGCCAGGTCTGGCTGACCACTGAGCAAGGCGGGGGTGTCGACCCCGTTATCACCTTCAAGGGCGATTCCGACGCGCATATCGTGCGCGGCCTGGTCGCCATCATGCTGGCGCTGTTTTCGGGACGGCCGGCCAGCGAAATCCAGAGGACCGACGCAGAGGCCACATTGAAGGCGCTCGGACTTGACGAGCACCTGTCGCCGCAGCGCGCCAATGGTCTTCGCTCGATGGTCAAGCGCATCAAGCGTGACGCCGAGGCAGCGCTGAAGCAGACCGCCTGACCGCACGGCAGTTGCTGGCGGCATGAAGAACTAGCGGCCTGAGCTTGGTCTCCCCACAATGCGAAAACGGCGCCTGCAGGCGCCGTTTGAGTATCAAACCGGAAGAGCCGCTTGTCAGCGTCCCTTGCGCTTGCGGCCGAGACCCATCTTCTTGGCGAGCTGCGAACGGGCGGCCGCGTAATTGGGCGCAACCATCGGATAGCTCGGGTCCAGGTTCCACTTTTCACGATACTGGTCGGGCGTCAGATCATAGTGGGTCATCAAGTGACGCTTGAGCGACTTGAACTTCTTGCCGTCCTCGAGACAGATGATGTAGTCGTCATGCACCGACCGCTTCGGATTTACCGCCGGCTTCTGCTTGTCGGCAGGCGGCTGCTCGGCGGCCCCGCCGACGCGCCCGAGAGCGGCATGGACATCGGCTATAAGGTTCGGCAGTTCGCCGACCGGTACGGGATTGTTGCTGACATAGGCAGCCACCACGTCGGCGGTGAGCTCGATCAGCGCGTCACTGTTTCTGGAAGGTGTTTCGGTAATATCCATGGCGTTCAGGTCCCAACGAGAATTGTTTCTGTCTACGCCCTATTTTTGGCAGGCAGGGCATCGCGCGAACTTGTGCAGGAAAAAGCCTCCGCGATTCGCGTCGCGGCATCTTAATGAGCCTGAGCGCCAAGTAAGTCAATTCGCTTCTTGCGGTCTATTCAGCGATACAAGTCAAATATTCCTCATTCAGCTTCACTCTTTCGTGCAAAGTGTAACCTTGCCGTTTTTTCTGGTCAGACCAGCATCGACTGACGCGGCGGCAAGCAGCCATTACACAAACGGCAGCAGGTAAATAGAGTTCGATGCTTGACCCTGCCGGCGGCATTACAGCCTGGATGATCGGTGGATTCAGTAAAATCATAGGTTGCGAAGCGTTACTGTTGCTCGCGAGCCGTCGCCGGAGCGGTGCGCTGTGTTATTGAAATGGGGTAATGTATTTCCGTAGACCCAGCCATATCGGCCACTTGCCAAGCCGCGAAGGCAGTTGCATGAGATTGACCGGCACTGGCAGGGTCATCGCAGCGACGGCGAGAACCGCGGCAGTCCGAGAAGAAATATTCGTTATCCGCTCCTCCAGCCCGTCCTCTCGAGCCACCACGACAATAGATCATAGCCATTGAACCCGCGCTGCTCGGCGTGTTCATTCGCCATTCAAGTAGCTTCCACAGCGAGACGCAATGACCAGAACCCCAGTGTTTCCGACCGCCACGCCGCCGCAGCCGGAGAAGCGGCCGATCTTCGACACGCATCACGGCATAACGCGGACGGACGATTATGGCTGGCTGAGGGCCGCCAATTGGCAAGAGATGTTCAGGGATCCGTCCCTGCTCGACGGCCAAATCCGCGCCCACCTCGAAGCCGAGAATGCTTACCAGGCGGCGCTGATGGCCGATACGGTCCAACTGCAGAAGCAGCTTTTCGCGGAAATGAAGGGACGCATCAAGGAAGACGATTCTTCCGTGCCGATGAAGGACGGACCTTACGCCTACGGCTCCTCCTTCAAGCTTGGCGGCCAGCAGCCGCGTTATTTCCGCACGGCGCGTGACGGCGGCGACAAGCAGATATTGCTCGACGGCGATGCCGAGGCCGAGGGCAAGCCCTATTTCCGCCTGGGCGGCGTCGATCATTCGGACGACCACAGCAAGCTGCTCTGGGCCTTCGACGACAAGGGTTCCGAATTCTACACGCTGCGCGTCCGCGATCTGGCCGGCGGCAACGATCTGGCGGACAGGGTCCCGGACACCGGCGGCGGCGGTGTGTGGGATGCCGGCAATGACGGTTTTTTCTATACCCGCCTCGACCCCAACCACCGTCCTTCCAAAGTGCTGTTCCATGCGCTTGGCGACGGTCCTGAAAACGACCGGCTGATCTACGAGGAGACCGATCCCGGCTTTTTCATGGATGTCGGCGGCACGCGCTCCAACGAGTGGATCATGATCGGCATCAACGACCATGAGACCTCGGAATACCGTATCATGAGCGCCAACGATCCGTTCGCAGAGCCGAAGCTGGTTGCGGCGCGCCAGACCGGCCTGCAGTACGACCTCGAGGAAGGCGGCGACATCTTCTTCATCCTCACCAATGCCGACGGCGCCAAGGACTTCAAGATCATGACGGCGCCGGCCCATGATCCGGTGCGCGCCAATTGGCAGGAATTGGTGCCGCACGAAGCGGGCCGGCTGATCCTTTCGGTGATCGGCTTCAAGGACCACATGGTCCGGCTCGAGCGCAAGGAAGGCCTGCCGCGCATCGTCGTGCGCGACCGCAAGAGCGGCGAGGAGCACCTGATCTCCTTCGACGAGGAAGCCTTCTCGCTCGGCCTGTCCGGCTCCTACGAATACGACACCGAGATCATGCGCTTTTCCTATTCGTCGATGACGACCCCGGCGCAGGTCTTCGATTACAACATGCGCACCCGCGAGCGGGTGCTGCTCAAGACCCAGGAAGTGCCGTCCGGCCACAACCCGGAGCACTATGTCACGCGCCGGCTGATGGCGCCTGCCGCCGACGGCGAACTGGTGCCGATCTCGCTCCTCCATCACCGCGACACACCGCTCGACGGGTCCGCCCCTTGCCTGCTTTACGGCTACGGATCTTACGGCATAGCCGTACCCGCCGCGTTCAACACCAATCTGTTTTCGCTGGTCGACCGCGGCTTTGTCTACGCGATAGCCCATGTTCGCGGCGGCAAGGACAAGGGCTATGGCTGGTACGACGACGGCAAGCGGGCGAACAAGATGAACACGTTCACCGATTTTGTCGCTGCCGCCCACCACCTCGTCGCCGAACGCTATACACAGCATGACCGCATCGTTGCGCAGGGCGGTTCGGCCGGCGGCATGCTGATGGGCACGGTCGCCAACATGGCGCCGCAATGCTTCGGCGCCGTCGTCGCCGAGGTTCCCTTCGTCGACGTGCTCTCCACCATGCTCGACGCCAGCTTGCCGCTGACGCCGCCGGAATGGCCGGAATGGGGCAATCCGATCGCGTCGGCGGAGGATTACCGGACCATCGCCGCCTACTCGCCCTACGACAATGTCGCCGCACTCGACTATCCGCCGATCCTGGCACTGGCCGGCCTGACCGACCCGCGCGTCACCTATTGGGAGCCGGCCAAATGGGTGGCGCGGCTGCGCGACCGCAAGACGGGTGAAAATCCGGTGCTGTTCAAGATCAACCTGGATTCAGGCCATGCCGGCGCCTCCGGCCGGTTTTCAAGACTGGAGGAAATCGCCTTCACCTATGCCTTCGCGCTCAAGGTGACGGGCAAGGCCGAGCTTGCGGCGTGAACATCGGCGGATGAGCGGTCATTGTCTTCCGTTCCGCGACGTGGCTTCATTGGCGGTGAGAGTTGCGGAGCCCACCAATGATCGATCTCGCCACGTTGATAGCTTATGTCGCGGTTGTGCTTGGCTTTGTCTTCATCCCGGGTCCCGCCACTCTTCTGACGGTGGCGCGGGCAACCAGTTCCGGAACCAGGGTGGGCATTGCGACCGGCGCCGGGATCGCGGCCGGCGACGTGGTTCACACCTTCATGGCGATCGTCGGCATTTCGGCGATCATTGCCACGTCGGCGGCGCTATTCAGCATCGTGAAGTACATCGGCGCAGCCTACCTCATTTATCTCGGCATTCGCGCGATCATCGAGAAAACGCCTGCCTATCCGGCCGCCGGCGCACTTGCGATCCCCGCTGCCAAAGCATTTCGGCAGGCTGTTTTGACCGAGGTTCTCAATCCCAAGACCGCGCTTTTCTTCCTCGCATTTCTTCCGCAGTTCGTGCGGCCTGAAAACGGATCGGTGATGCTTCAACTGGCGATATTGGGCGTCATCTTTGTTCTGTTGGGCCTCGTCAGCACGGTGGTTTTCGCCGTGGGTGCGGGCGGCCTCGGTGCATTCCTGCGCCGAAACCCGACGGTGCTGAGATGGCAAGGCAAGGCTGTCGGCGGTATCTATTGCGCCTTAGGCATTCGGCTGGCGCTGCAACAGCGCTAGGGTCTCGACAGGCGACGAGCCGTACGAGGCTTCGGATAATGGGCAGGCACAGCTGATTTTCCGCTCGCAATTGCAAAGGCCGCGCGCTACCCAGTGCGCGGCCTTTTCACAGCCGCGCCAACACACAATCACTCAGGGATCTGCCATGTTGCTCGTCGATGTCTATCTCGACAAATCGCCCATCCAGGGCATCGGCGTCTTTGCCAAGAACCACGTTGCCCGCGGCACGCTGGTCTGGAAGCTCGACCCGAAATACGACCGGCGCATCGAGGTAGCGGCCTACGAGCGGGAAACCGGGCCGGTCAGAACCTATCTCGACCGCTATGCCTATCCGGACCGGCGCGACCCGAACTACATCGTCTTCGAAGCCGACGATGCGCGTTACATGAACCATGCCGACAGCCCGAATTGCGACGTCTCGCAGCCGGAGGAGACCTATGCCTTGCGCGACATTGCGCCCGGCGAGGAAATGACCTGCGACTACAATCACTTCTTCGAAACCGGCTTCGACTTTCTCGGCGACCGCTGACGCAACGGCCGTCAGCTCGACGGCTTCTTGCGCGCCGGATAGCCGTTGGGGTGCGGCGGCACGGCTTTCAGGTAGGCGGCGATCGCTGCGCGGTCCTCCGGGGTCAGCACGGCCATGTTCCGCTGCACGTCGACCATTGCGCCGCCGACCGTATCGAAATCCGGCGTCAAGCCGGTTTCGAGATAGTTGGCGATGTCGGCCTCGGACCAGTCCGCGATGCCGCCCTCGCCCGACGTGATGTTCGGCACGATGCCGCTGCCTTCGGCGGCGGCCGCACCTGCCAGCCACAGGCTCTTCCTGGTGCCGCCGGCAAGATCCCGCGGCGTGTGGCATTCGCCGCAATGGCCGGGGCCTTCGACCAGATAGCGGCCGGCCTGCACCGGCTGCGGGCTGCCGTCGGCGAAGGAAACGACCGGCTGGTCGCTCAAATAGAGCAATTTCCACAGACCAAGACCGCGTCGGACGTTGAAGGGAAATGCCAGCGAATTGGCGGGCGCCTTGCCGGCGACCGCGGGTAACGTCTTCAGGAATGCATAGAGATCGGCAATGTCGGCCGGCTTCATGCGCGCGTAGGAAGTATAGGGAAATGCCGGATAGAGATGCTCGCCCGACGGCGACACGCCCTTCAGCATGGCGTTGGCAAGATCCTCGACCAGCCAGGCGCCGATGCCGTCCTTGGTATCCTGCGATATGTTCGGCGGCACGAAGGTGCCGAATGGCGTCTTGAGTTCAAGGCCGCCCGCCAGCTGAAGACGGGCGTCGCCTTGCGAGCCAGGCTTGGCATGACAGGATGTGCAGCCGCCGGCGTAGAAGATGCGCTTGCCCCTGGCGGCGTCGCCAGGACCAAGCTCAGCCAGCGTTGCGGCACCGAGCCTGACCGGAGCCGACAGGAACCAGCCGGCAATCGCGGCCGCGCCGCCCAGAACGAGGGCGGCGCCGACAAGTTTCTTCAGCAAGCGCATTGCCCGCTATCAGCCTTTTTTCACCCTGTAGTTTTGATGACAGTTGCCGCAGCCGCCGCCGATGGTGTTGAACTGCGCCTTCAACGCGTCGGCATCCGCAGGTGCTGCGGCTACCGCCGCCTTGACGTCGGCGAGGTACTTGCCTTCAGCCGTCTTGAAGCCGGCCATGTCCTGCCAGATTTTTGGGGACGCCGTGGTGTCGCCGGTGTCGCTGCCCGCCGGGAAAAGCGTGTCGACGCCGGCATGGAATTTCTCCGCATTGGCCTGCAGTGCCTGCAACGCCGTCAGCACCGAAGCTGCGTCGTAGGGCGTCTCGCCCTTGACCACTTTCGACAAGCCGGCGGCGATCTTGCCACGTTCCTTCATCAGGGCCTGCCGGTCGGCTACCGGGTCGGCAAATGCCGCCGAACCGGCGAAGGCGAGCATCGAGATGGCGAGGATAAGCTTTCTCATTCACTTGGCTCCATGTTGAAGGCAAATTCAGGATGCGGCCCCACCCCGATGACAAACGGCAAGGATGGCTTAAAAATTCCGACGCTTCGCCTCACGCTTGCGTGAAATTTTTGCAGCTGTCGTTCTGATGCTGAAAAAGAAAAGCCCCGGTTCTGCCGGGGCTTTCTGGAACGGATCAGGCCTTTTCGTAGAGTTCGAGCACATAGTCCCAGTTGATGAGACTGTCGACGAAGGCTTCGAGATATTTCGGCCGGGCGTTGCGATAATCGATGTAATAGGAATGTTCCCAGACATCGACGCCGAGGATCGGCGTCGCGCCATGGACGAGCGGGTTCTCGCCATTCGGCGTCTTCGAGATCGCCAGCTTGCCGTCCTTGACCGAGACCCAGGCCCAACCCGATCCGAACTGGGTGGTGCCGGCGGCGATGAAGTCGGCTTTGAACTTGTCGTAGCCACCAAGGTCGCTGTCGACCGCCTTTTGCAATGCGCCGGGCAGCTTGTTGCCGCCGCCGCCCTTCTTCATCCATTTCCAGAAATGGATGTGATTGTAGTGCTGGGCGGCATTGTTGAAGAGGCCCGCATTCTTGCCGAAGGACTGTTTGACGGCCTCTTCGACCGACAAATCGCCCATGCCCGCCTCGGCGGCCAGCTTGTTGCCGTTGTCGACATAGGCCTTGTGGTGCTTGTCGTGATGATATTCCAGCGTTTCCTTGGACATATAAGGCTGCAAAGCCTCGTAATCATAGGGCAAGGCGGGCAATTCAAAAGCCATCGGTCGTACTCCCTCGTGGAAAAATCCGGTGTCGATACCGGACTAACATAGGACTGGATTGGTCTGGAACAACTCCGGAAACGAAGCGCCGGCCGCTTTTTAGCGGGTCAGCCGGGCGAAGTCGAATGCGCCCATTCCCAATAGAGTTCGCGCGCCTTCTTGGCCACCGGTCCGGGCTGCAGATTGCGATCCTCGATACGGGTGACCGGCACGACTTTCGAGTGGTTTCCGGTCGAGAAGATTTCGTCCGCCTCCAGGAAGTCGCGGATCGACAGCGTCTTTTCCGTCGTCGTGAAACCGTATTCGCCTAGCAGGGCCATGGTGCGCGCGCGGGTAATGCCGGACAGGAAGGTGCCGTTCGGCGCCGGCGTCAGGACATGGCCGTCCTTGACCAGGAAAATATTCGAGGTGCCGGACTCGGCGACATTGCCCAGCATGTCGAGCACGAGCGCATTGTCGAAGCCGCGCATCTTGGCTTCTAGGATGGCCCGGCCGTTGTTGGGATAAAGGCAGCCGGCCTTGGCGTTGGTCGGCATGGTTTCGATGGTCGGGCGCCGAAACGGCGACACCGTCACCGAAAACCCCGCCGGCGAGATCATCGGCGATTCGTAGAGGCAAAGGCAGAAACGAGTCGAGGCCGGGTCGGCCGGCACGCCCATATAGCCGCCATGCTCGGCCCAATACACCGGCCTGATGTAGACTGCCGTCTTGCCGTCGAACTTCTTCAGCCCGTCCCAGGTCAGCCCGACGATCTTGTCGGTGCTCATCGTCGGCTTCAGGCCGAGCGCGATCGCCGAGGCGTTTACCCTTGCTGCATGGCGATCGAGATCGGGGGCGACGCCCTCGAACCAGCGGGCGCCGTCGAACACGCTGGTGCCGAGCCACATGGCGTGGCTGCGCGGTCCTAGAATGGCAACATTGCCCTCGTACCAGTCGCCGTCGACGAAGGTCCATGTCGCGGATTGCGCCGCAGTCGCCAGTGTCATTGCCAGGTTCCGTTCGATGCTTGTTGCGGCGCATTGGAAGATGCTTTGGCGGCCGCCGTCAACCGGCTTGGCTGAGATTTGTTGAGGCCAGCGGGCTGGCGGACTGCAATCAGCGCTTGCGCCTTGCCTTACGCGGCCTCAAAACTGTCGAATGCAGTTCGCGGCTTACGTTTTCGACGCCTATGGCACGCTGTTCGACGTGCATGCGGCCGTGCGCCGTCACGCCGACCAGATCGGGCCGGACGGCCAGTTGCTGTCCGATATCTGGCGCGCCAAGCAGCTGGAATATTCCTGGGTCAGGACGCTGATGGGGGCCTATGCCGATTTCTGGCAGCTCACCGAGCAGGCCCTCGACTTCGCCCTGGGCAAGGTTCCATCCGCCGATGCCGGGCTGAGGGCGAAGCTGCTCGAGGCCTATTGGCGGCTGGACTGCTATCCGGAGGTACCGGCCGTGCTCAAGGCGCTCAAGGCATCGGGGGCAAGGCTGGCGATCCTGTCCAACGGTTCGCCTGAGATGCTGGAAGCGGCCGTCAAATCCGCCGCGCTCGACCAGGTCCTGGACGACGTCTTTTCCGTCGACAGCGTCAGGCGCTTCAAGACCGATCCGTCGGTCTACGACATGGTCACCACGGGCTGGCGCCTCTATCCGGGCGCTGTCTCTTTCCAGTCATCCAACCGCTGGGACGTCGCCGGCGCCACCAAATTCGGCTTCAGGACGGTGTGGATCAACCGCGCCAATCAGCCAGAGGAATACCGGGATTTTCCACCGGCCCTGATCCTGCCGTCCCTTGAAGGTCTGGTCGCCGGGGGGTGACACCGGAAATGTTGCGTCGGCGCAACAGTGACGATCCAGTCACAGCTTTGCCTTTGTTTGTCCACCCTGCGGCCAGAATTGGAACCGCCTATCGCGCCGGGCATTGCTCGGGCAACCGCGCGCAACAGGACGCATTTATGCTTTGTTGCGATTTGAGACTTAAAAAAGGCAATCATGTTCATATCCCCATCGTCCTCTTTTCGCCTGAGCCGTCGCGGTTTTCTCAACGCAGCAGCCCTTGGCGCCGCCTCGGTCGCGGTCTCCAGTTGCACCACGCTGTCGCAACAACCGGTCGAGCCGCCGCCGCCGACCTATGTCGAGCCGGCGCTCGGCGACTATGTGACGATGTATGGGCCGATGTCGGATGGCGGCTTCGAGCTGCCGGCCATACCGGTCGACAAGATCGACCCGCAGTTCCTGCGCCAGATCGTGGACGATCCGACCGGGCAGCAGCCGGGTACCATCGTCGTCGACACCACCAATCACTTCCTCTACCTGGTGCGCCCGGGCGGCCAGGCGATCCGCTACGGTGTCGGCCTCGGCCGCGCCGGCTTCGAATGGTCGGGCGATGCCGTGGTCCAATGGAAGCAGAAATGGCCGAAATGGACGCCGCCGGACGACATGATCGCCCGGCAGCCGGAGTTGAAGCCGTACAGCGCCGACAATGGCGGCATGCCCGGTGGGCTCAAGAACCCGCTTGGCGCACGGGCGCTTTATCTCTTCCAGGGCAACCAGGACACGCTCTACCGCTTGCACGGTTCGCCGGAATGGCGGTCGATCGGCAAATCGGTGTCGTCGGGCTGTGTTCGCCTGATGAACCAGGACATTATCGATCTCTACGACCGAGTGCCGAACAAGACCCCGGTCGTGGTGACGGCCGACATCGGCCAGCCGATGGTGGCGACAGCAAACCGCAAAGCCATTCCGATCGACGCCGGCGTGCCGGAAGGATCGATCCTGCTCGGCCCGGTCAAGGCGATCACAGACTCGATCTTCTGAGCTGACGGAAGCACAGGGAGCGAGAATTTCCTCGCTCCTGATGATTTCCGGTTAGGTAGGCGGCCTGAGCCATCGGACTTTGCGCACCACGCGGCAACCAATGAATGGCTAGCAGGCCGGCTTCCATTGAAGCGCTATTGGAACGTGCCTGACACGATAGGGCCTTCCGGTTCGGCTGTGGAAATGCGCGGAGGTAAAGAAAAGTTCATCGTGCGCGCGATCATTCACTTCCACGTCTGGGCGCGCCTGCTTGAGACGAATCGCCCACTCGTCCATGATTCTGTCCGCTCTGCCATTGTAGCAGTAGATTATCATGCCGCCGTGATCTTGGTATTTGGATGCTGTGGCATAGCGACTATCAAGTTGGTTGAAGCCCTGGAGCAGCCAATCATAGCTACCGTGAATCTTGGCTTCGCCCAGCCACAGGAAATTGTTTCGCCCCTCGATGACAATATCGCAGTGACCGCCGACGGTGGTATCATGAGAGGCTTGGAACCCCATGCTACGGAGCGATGTAACAACGTCTATCGTGAGACTATCCTCCGAGCGCCCCTGCCTCTCTTTGGGCGTCCGTGCGAAATCTTGAGCGATATGATCGATCGCGGTGTCGACCTGCGCGAGGATCTCCTCAGCTCTCTCCGCGAAAATTAGCGCGAGCGAAACCTGTAAAGGAACGCTGCCGCTTGCCAGCAACTGTAGTTCACGAAGTGTATAGGCCGGCTCCGTCACCGAAGAGCCTCCAGCAAGCGGCTCGAGGGCTCGAAGTAAGGATGAATCATTTCGCCAGCCCCACTCAGCAGCCCGCCGGTACGAGGGTGCCTAAACCGTCCGCGTAGTGCCTCTGAAATTTCGCTTGCACCCAGCGCTATCATTTTGCCACCGTCACGAAACTGCGCTTTTGCATTCAGCACGCGGACATTGGAACTCGTCAGAATCGCGACTGCGGCGAGAAAGTCTTCGTCGACTTTCTCGTGACGCGCCGCGGATAGAAGGTCCGCAATAGTGAGACGATGTAATGCCACCTCATTCATCTGGCTCATCTGATAGAGAATATCCTGCGAGATCCGGCCAGCTAGTGCTTCCGGCCATCCTACGGCGATCTGCCGCCTGATATCTTCTATGGTCAGCGAAGGCTTTTTTTGTGCAGATCTCGCCGCATTGAACAGGCGTTCCTGCAGCCAAGCTTTGAACACTCCGTCCGTATTATACAAGGCATAGAGATCTGTATGGTCGGCGAGGCTACCAAGCAACTCATCGTCGACAGCCCGATCGTGCTCGATGCGCGCATTTTGGGTGTCGCTATTGCGCAACGCGTTCTGCACTCGTCCGTTTGCGCCGATCTTCCCGGGAAGCTGCTCGAAGAGGAAGCGGGTGACGCGATCTTGATCGCGAAACTCGGTCAAACCGAAGCGCTCGTTGAACTCACGAACGACAGAGCTCAGTTGATCCATTTCCGGTTCAAGACGACCGCCGGCCGCGCCAGTTGGCACAGGTTCAATCTCCGCGTCGGCGTCATTCAGGGCTATCTCGATCCCTGCCTCGATCTCGACCCGATAGCTATCCATGTCGATCGTTTCGAGCACATCGAGCGGCGTGTCGTCACTCTTCGGGGTAGGCAGCTTCGGGATGAGAAGCGATAGGAACGTCGAGAGTTTCTCCCAATCAGGAACCGCATAGGGCAGGATCGCGCCGAGAAATGCATAGGTACGGACAAAGGCTTTGGCGGCGCCCTTAAAGGCTATCTGCTCGTCCTCAGTCAGCGCTTCGTATCGTACGGAACAGGCGTCGAGAACCGGGTCCAGTCGGTCGCGCGGCGCGGCGGCAAGGAACAACGAGACGACTATTTCGATATCCTCGACGGCATAGACTACGGCGTTGTCGAGCGAACGTTTCAGGTCATGTAGCTTGTTGGGATCGGTCTCGCCCGACAGTATGGTGGCGCGGTAGAAATCAGAGAACGCGGCCTCGATCACTGCCGGATCGTTGCGGAAGTCCAGCACCACCGGCTCGCTCTTGCCGGGCAGGGCGCGGTTCAGGCGCGACAAGGCCTGCACCGCTTTGACGCCAGCCAGCGTCTTGTCGACATACATGGCGAATAGCTTGGGTTGATCGAAGCCGGTCAAATATTTGTCAGCGACGACTAGGATTCGATACGGATCGACATCGAACTTGTCCTCCAGCTCGCTGCTCGGAAAGCCGTTGAACGAAGCTTCTGTGCGCTGAGCGCTGGCGTCGTCGACTGCGCCGGAAAACGCGAGGATCGCCTTGTAGGGCGAGCCGCGCCTGGCGAGAGCAGCGTTAGTCGCTCGCCAATAGTCGATTGCCCGTTCGATGCCATCGGTGGCCACTATTGCGCGCGCCTCTCCGCCGACTTTCTTGCGCGCGATCACCTGGTCGAGGAAATGGTCGATGATGATCCCAGCCTTGGTGACGATGGCGTGGTCGTGGCCTTCTACATAACGACGCAGTGTTTTGAGCGTGCGCGAAACATCGACGTCGGGATCGTCCTCTACCGTCTTGGCGAGGCGATACCAGCTCGAAACCGGCGTGTAATGCGCCAGCACGTCGAGGATGAAGCCTTCGTCGATGGCCTGCTTCATCGAATAGAGGTGAAATGGGCGGTGCTTCACCTCACCGTCCTGCTCATAGCGTTCGCCGAACAACTCCAGCGTCTTGTTTTTCGGCGTGGCGGTGAAAGCGAGATAGCTGGCATTATCAAGCATCCTGCGGCCTTCGATGACAGCGAGGATACGGTCCTCTGTCGTCGCCTCATCGTCGATTTCGGCGCCGCCAAGCGCGGTGTTCAGTGCGCCCGCCGCGCGCCCGCCCTGGCTGGAGTGCGCTTCGTCGATGATAATAGCGAAGCGGCGGCCGCGATGGACCGAACCGATGTCATCGAGGATGAAGGGGAATTTCTGAACGGTGGTGACGACGATCTTCTTGCCGCTTTCGATGAAGCTTCGAAGGTCCCCCGATCCCTCGGCATGGCCCATCAGCCGTGCGGTTTGAGCGAAGCCGCTGATGGTGTCCTTCAGATTCTTGTCGAGCACCTGGCGGTCGGTGACCACAATAACCGTGTCGAACACAGTGACGCCGTCCGCCTCCAGCCCGACAAGCTTGTGGACGGTCCAGGCGATCGAGTTCGATTTGCCCGACCCGGCCGAATGCTGAATCAGGTAACGCCGCCCCGCGCCGTTGGCCGTTGCGTCAGCGCAGAGCGCGCGCACCACGTCGAGTTGATGGTAGCGCGGGAAGATCGGTTCGCGAGCGACGATCCGGCCTCGCGCGTCGCGCTCCTCGACGATTCCGGCGAAGTTCTCGATGATGTCGGCTAGGTTGCGCTTGGCCAGCATCTCGCGCCATAGATAGTCGGTGCGGATGCCGTCCGGATTGGGTGGATTACCAGCACCATCGTTCCAACCCTTGTTGAACGGCAGGAACCAGCTTTTCTGCCCGGCGAGCGCGGTGCACATCCGCACCTCGCGGTCGTCCATCGCGAAGTGGACTGCGCAGCGGGTGGGGCGGAAGATCAGTTCCCTGGGGTCACGGTCGACCTTGTACTGCGCCTCGGCATGGGCGACGGTCTGGCCGGTCAGCGTATTCTTCAGCTCGAAGGTAGCGAGCGGCAGCCCGTTGATGAACAGGGCAAGGTCGAGCGCGCGGCGCGCGGCGTCCAGCGAATAGCCAAGCTGGCGAGTGATCGAAAAGCGGTTCTGCGCGAAGCGAGTGGCGGCCTCCGGATTGCCGGGCGAGGGCAGCGGGAAATAGAGCGTCACCGCGTGCGGGCCGTGGCGCACGCCCGATCGCAGCACGTCGATGATGCCGCGATTGGTGATCTCGTCTCGGACGCGGGCGAAGAAGGCGCGGCGCTTCGGGCTGTCAGCATCTAGCGCGAGCGGGCCGACCAGCGCCGGTTGGGTGGCGCGAATGAAGGCGATAAGCTGAAGGAGGTCGAGCGCGTGGACCCGGTCGTAGTCGTCGCGGTGACCCTCAATATAGTCGTCGGGGCCGATGTATGGCACGCCTTCCTCCGCGAGGTTTGTCACCGCACTCGCGACCGGGGCAGCGGTGCCGGTCAACACGGCGACGATCAGCGCCTCCAGCCCACTCTCGCTCACGTCAGTCGGGCGCATCGAGCGCATCCTCCATGTCTTCGTCTTCGGTCGCGGCGTGGTCTGCCAGGTCGTCGCCCTCGATGCTGGGGATCATGGCTTCGCGCACGTCAAGCCGCCCCGTCACGACGGCAGCGATCAAGCTGTCGCGGTATTCGACAATCAGATCGATTTCTCGTATGACCTTATCCTTGGCAGCATCGACGGAAGCCAGTTCTTCCTCAAGAGCGAGACAGATTTCATCCTGCTCGCAGATGGAAGGTAAAGGAATGACGGCGGTCCCTATTTCATTCTTTCCTACTCCATATCGCGTGATGCCTGTAGCAGCTTTGTGAAATTGCCATGTTGTAGGCGCAGCCAGCAGAGAGAAGTAGAGATACTTACCTGAGATTTGTTCGGTGTTCGGTCGCAAGACGGCAAGATGATATCCGCAGACGGCATCGGGGACGTCGTCTGCCACGAGACATGGTACGCATATGTCCTTCCAGTCCTCAGAATCCTTGGTCACGAGAACATCGCCGGCCTTCAGGGCGAAGCTGGCATATTCCGCCTCGGTTACAGACCCTTCGCGAAAGGGTGTAGCAAGGGTAACGCGGTCATTCCTGTAGACATCCACATAGTTGCAAACTCGGACCTGTCGTTCGTGCTCGTAAACGTGCTTGTCGACGCTGCTGAAGGAGATGTCTGCAATCCGCTTGATGGCGCGCAATTGCCAATCCGGGTTGCGTGGAGCTAGGGGAAGCTCCGCATTTCCAGAGACGTAGAGACGGTTGGTAGTGATTGAGCGCTTCCGCTCAACCAGCGCCGCGATGGTGCGCCGCTTGGTGGCGACGAGGCGGTGGACCTGGGCGGTGTAGGCGTCGAGGAAATCGGCGATCCGCCGCTGCTCTTCAGGCGGTGGAAACGGGGCGAACAGGCTTCCGAAACGTTCGGGGTAAAGACGGAGAAAGCCTGCGGTTCCGGTTCCGAGCCCCTTTGACTCTGCGCGAAACGTCGCGCGCATCGCCTCGCTTTTGAACAGTGCGATTAGATAGCGGGCATCCGCTTCGTCGGTCAGCTCAAAGGCGCGATAGTCTGGACTGATAAGCCCGGGCGTGCGGCAAATGGCGAACATCCCATTCCCGGCTTGCATCGGGTTCATCACGATCTGGCCGGGTGACGCCAGCTTGTAGTGTCGCAACCGTTCCGGCTCGGCGATCTTATCGGAAAAGTTGGACAGCGGCACTAGACCGCTCGCTCGCCGCATCGTCAGTAGCGCGCCCTCGCCGGTACCGGATCGCTCATCCACTTCACGCAAGAACGTCTTTATCCGCCGCGAGTGCCAGTGCGTCGGCACGTCATCGACCCAGCGGACAGGTGAGACTCGGTAGGCGTCGAACCGCCTAAGCCCCGCGCTCATGCGTCGGCCTCGACCAGCACGGCGTCGAGCAGCGCTTGGGTCTGGCGCTCCAGTGCGTCGATCTCGGCCTTGATCTCCGCGAGCGGGCGCGGGGGCTTTGGTTTGTAGAAATGCCGCGAGAACGAGATTTCATAGCCGATCTTTGTCTTGTCCCGATCGATCCAGGCGTCGGGCGCGTGCGGCTGCACCTCACGCTCGAAGAACGCCTCGATTCCGCTGGGTTCATCAAACGCGACGATTTCGGTATCCGACAGCACCTTGTCGGGCTCATAGGCGACGACCGCCGCCTTGCCCCTGATCGTGGCCTCGAACAGCCCGCCGCGCGGATCGGCAGCCTTTTTCGACACCGTTTTGACTATCGGCTTGGCGTCGGGCGCGCGCCAGCTCATCGTCCGCGCGATCAGCCGCGCCTCGGCGGGTTTCAGCGCGAGCTTCTCCGCCTTGATTGCCTCCACCACTTTCACCTCGAACGCGGCATAGTCGTCATATTCGGCGTCGCCAATGACCGCCATTAACCGCTCGGCGGCGCGGTGCAGGCGGCGATCTCGCGCCCAGGTTCCGGCGTCGAGCAGCTTCTTCACCGTCTTGCGCGGCAGCTTGGGCGCCGCATCCTCCGTCTCGAGGGCGGCGTCCTCGCCGTCCACGCTCGCCTGTTCCTCGTCCTCGGCGGCCTCCTCGACCTCAGCCTCCGGCGGATCGAGATGGACCTTCAGCCGGTCCGCAACGCTAGCGAAATCATCAAGCAGCGCTTCGCCGAACTCGGCATACAGCGCCTCGCGCACAGCACGGTGCCCGCTCTGGAAGCGCAGCGCTTCCACGGACTTGCGCGTAAATCGCGAGCGCAGCCGCAGCGGTCGTTCGACCACGATCTTCCAATAGCCGAAGGACGAATTGGGCAGCACGATCGACGTATCGCTCGGCTCCATCGCCTCATAGGCGTCGAGCACCGCCTGGATATGCCCAGTGGTCATCTCGCAATTGCGCTTGCCGAGATTGCGGCGAAGGGGCCGGAACAGTTTGGCGGCGTCGATCAGCTGTACCTTGCCCTTGCGATGGTCGTCCTTGCGGTTGCTCAGCACCCAGATGTAGGTGGCGATGCCGGTGTTGTAGAAGATGTTGAGCGGCAGAGCGACGATCGCCTCTAGCCAGTCATTTTCGATGATCCAGCGGCGGACATTGCTTTCGCCCGATCCCGCCTCACCGGTGAATAGCGCCGAGCCATTGTGAATGTCGGCGATGCGACTGCCCAACGGCGTGTCCTTCATCTTGCTGAGCTTGTTGACAAGGAACAGCAACTGCCCGTCGGACACGCGCGGGAAGAGTCGCAGCCGCTTGTCGTCTCCGTCGAGGCCAGGATGCTCGACCACGAAACGCGGATCGAGTGCGGCGGCCTTGCCCCCCATCGCGGCGAGATCGACCTTCCACGTCTTCCCGAAAGGCGGGTTGGCCATCATGAAGTCAAAGCGAAGCCCCTGGCGGCCGTGCGCGTCGGCGGACAGGGTGGAGTTGGGCGCGATGTTGCGCGCCTCCGCACCCTCGCCCTTGATCAAGAGGTCGGCCTTGCAGATAGCGTAGGTCTCCGGGTTGCTCTCCTGGCCGTAGAGGTGGATTTCAGCCGCCTTACCGGCTTTCGCAGCGAGGCGGGCCAGCTTGGCTTCGCCCACGGTCAACATCCCGCCAGTTCCACATGCATCATCATAGAGCAAGTAAGTGCTGTCGCTGATCCTGTCGGCCACAGGCCGGAAAACCAGTTCGGCCATTAGCTCTATGATATCGCGGGGCGTGAAGTGCTCCCCTGCTTCCTCGTTGTTCTCTTCGTTGAACTTGCGTAGCAGCTCCTCGAACAGCGTGCCCATGGTGTGATTGTCCATTGCGGGCAGCCGGATGCGGCCATCATTGTCGCGGACGGGTAACGGCGACAAGTTCACCCGTTCGTCGCAGAATTTCTCCAGCAGAGCGTGAAGGATACCCGCCTGCTCTAGCTTGTCGAGCTGCTTGCGAAAGCCAAACTGCTCGATGATTTCACGGACGTTCCCCGAGAACCCGTCTAAATAGCTTTCGAAGTCGGCGCGTTGTGTCGTCGGGTTCGGCCGCGACAGCAGTTGCTTCAGCGTGAACGGCGATCCGTTGTGAAATGCCTGCGCCGCAGCCTTGTTCAACGCAGGCTCCTGCGCGGCGGGCGGCAGGTCGAGCGAGTCAAGCTCGGCTTTACGTGCGAGCACCGCCGATTTGGTCGGTTCGAGCACGGCATCGAGCCTACGGATGACGGTCATCGGGAGGATGATGTCCCGGTACTTTCCCCGTGTGTAGACACCGCGCAGTACGTCGTCGGCGATATTCCAAATAAAACTGCTGACGTTCATTGTGCCTCGTTGATCGGTCGACTGCGCCTATGTCACCAGCCGATCCAGCGCACGTGCCTCCGACTCATGAAAAAATCTGCCCAGACGATGTCTGGTTACATTATCGGACGCCTCTGCTCGCCGAAAGAGGTAGCGGTACAGCGAGCCGTAACCACCTCTCCACGTCGGCGAGTGCCGCGCGGTACACGCCCCATGGCGCAGATGCTTGATCGAAACGCGGTAGTCAATCTTCGACCTTGGGGCTCCCGTTATGATAGTCTTAGGCACACAGCGGACAGGCAGCAAACGGCCCAATTTCGGTCGTTCACAAACATGCATCGCGACGGCAGTTCATGGCGCGAAGCTGATATTCGCTCGATGCCCCTCACCTGCCCCTGGACAGGCTCCCCAAAATCCCGCGGACGATCGCCCGTCCGACCGACGAGCCGACCGAGCGCACGATGGATTTGATCGCCGCCTCCGCCACCGTCTGACGGTTGGAGGGGCGCGGCGCGCGGCGGCCGCCGGTCGGCTGGGGATCGTCATTGCCGAAGCCGGGAATGGTCCAGCGCGAACGGCCTGCGTCCTGTTGCTGCGCCTGTGCCTCCTGGGCGTCCTTGGCCTTTTTCTGCAGTATCTCGAAAGCCGATACGCGATCGACGGTCTGGTCGTACTGTCCGGCAACCGGGCTCTCGGTGATCAGCTTGCGGCGCTCTTCGGGCGTGATCGGGCCAAGCCGCGACGACGGCGGGCGGATCAGCGTCCGCTGTACCATGGACGGCACGCCCTTGGCTTCCAGCGTCGAGACAAGCGCCTCGCCGGTGCCGAGCTGCGTGATGACGGTTGCGCAGTCGAAGTCGGGATTGGGCCTGAACGTCTCGGCCGCCGTCCTGACGGCCTTCTGTTCGCGCGGCGTATAGGCACGGAGTGCGTGCTGCACGCGGTTGCCGAGCTGGGCCAGCACCGTTTCGGGGATATCCAGCGGATTCTGCGTGACGAAATAAACGCCGACGCCCTTCGAGCGGATCAGCCGGACCACCTGCTCGACGCGGTCAACCAGCACCTTCGGCGCGTCGTCGAACAGAAGGTGCGCCTCGTCGAAGAAGAAGACCAGCTTCGGCTTGTCCGGGTCGCCGACTTCCGGCAGTTCCTCGAACAGTTCCGACATCAGCCACAGAAGGAATGTCGCATAGAGCCGCGGATTCATCATCAGCTTGTCGGCGGCGAGCACGCTGATGGCGCCGCGTCCATCGCGCGTGGTGCGCATGATGTCGGATATCCGCAATGCCGGCTCGCCGAAGAAATTGGCAGCGCCCTGCTGCTCCAGGACCAGCAGCGTGCGCTGGATCGCGCCGACCGAAGGTTTCGTCACATTGCCGTAGCGGGCGCCGATCTCTTCGGCGCGGTCGGCGATATTGGCCAGCAGTGACTGCAGGTCCTTCAAATCGAGCAGCAGAAGGCCTTCCTCGTCGGCGATGCGGAAGGCGATGTTCATGATGCCTTCCTGCGCCTCGGAGAGGTTCATCAGCCGCGACAGAAGCAGCGGCCCCATCTCCGAGATGGTTGCGCGGATCGGGTGGCCCTGCTCGCCGAACAGATCCCAGAAGATGACCGGGAATTCCTGGAACTCATAGGGATCGAGCTTGACCTGCTCGGCCCGCTTGACCAGGAAATCCTGCGCTGTGCCCATCATGGCGATACCCGACAGGTCGCCCTTGATGTCGGCGCAGAATACCGGCACGCCGGCATTGGAGAAACCCTCGGCCAATATCTGCAGGGTCACCGTCTTGCCGGTGCCGGTCGCGCCGGTGACAAGGCCATGACGATTGCCATATTGCAGCAAAAGCTGTTCGGGGCGCTGATAGCTGTCGTCCGGCTTGCGGCTGGCCCCTATGAAGATACTGGTATCGTCGGCCATGTGTCCGGTCTCCGCAAACCTATAGGGTTGAATGCCCTGATCCCTTGAAGAAAAGGGAGCCCCGCCGCAGGTATAGTGAGGCCATTGCGCAGCGACAATGGGCGTTGTCGAAAATGGCTTTTGGAGCTTGCGGAACCTGCCCATGTTTGGCAATCGGTTGACGGTCACAATCACGGAAGGCGCGTTGCACGGCATGTGTGCTGCATTGTGATATCGGGCCGGGGACCGTAGACTGACATAGTCGGCCGCTGCGGCCGCTAGAACGAGGAGAACCGATGGGCGCCGGTGCCTTGACCCAGGATGCCGAACTTCCGAACGTCGACCGGCAACGATGGCTGGCGCTGGCGGAGAAGGCGCTGGCCGGCGGGTCCTTCGAGGAAAAGCTCGTCTCGCATACGGACGACGCCATCCGCATCGAGCCGCTCTACGAGCGTTCGGTCACGGCGGAGCCTGTCGTGCGCGCCAAGCCGGGATCACCGTGGATCGTCAGCCAGCGCATCGACGATCCGGACATAGGCCGCGCCAATGCGCAGGCGCTGGAAGACGTCGCGCAGGGTGCCACCGGACTGTCCCTTGTCTTCGAGGGTGCGCCGAACGCCTTCGGCTATGGCTTGCCGAGGACGGCGGAGGCGCTGGAGGGCGTGCTCGACGGCGTGCCGCTCAACCGCATCCAGATCCGCATCGACGCCCATCCCTGGAGCCGTGCCGTGGCCGACTGGCTGGTGGCGTTTTTGACCAAGCGCCGCTCCGACCCGGCAAAGCTCAACCTCTCCTTCGGCATCGATCCGGCGGCGATCTTTGCCGGGACCGGCAGGCTGCGCATGTCGATCGAGGCTTTACAGGCTTCGATGCCGCAATCGCTGGCGCATTTCTTTTCGATGGGTGTGCCCGGCGTGCTGCTGGAGGCCGACGGGCGGGTATTCCACAATGCCGGCGCCACCGAGGCGCAGGAGCTTGGCACCATGCTCGCCTCGGCCGTCTCCTATTTGAGGCTGTTCGAGAAGGCGCGCCAGCCGCTCGTCTACGCGGCGCCGCATATCGGTTTTGCGCTGAGCGTCGACCAGGACCAGTTCGTGTCGACGGCCAAGGTCAGGGCGTTGCGCAGACTGTGGGCGCGTGTCCAGGAGGCCTGCTCGATACCGCCCTCCACCGCCAGCATCCATGCCGAAACCTCCTTCCGGATGATGACGACGGCCGAACCGGAAACCAACATCCTGCGCACCACCATCGCCGCTTTTGCGGCTGCCGCCGGCGGCGCGGATTCGATCGCCATCCTGCCGCACACCATCGCGCACGGCCTACCCGCGGGTTTTGCCCGCCGCGTTGCCCGCAACGCGCAACTAATCATGGCCAATGAAAGCCACATCGACCACGTCGCCGATCCGGTTTGCGGTTCGGGCGCCGTCGAAGCGCTGACTGCGGAGCTCTGCGCGGCGGCCTGGCAGGAGTTCCAGCAGATCGAGGCGGAAGGCGGCGTGCTGACCAGCCTTGAGCAAGGCCACATCCAGAGGCGCGTCCAGGCAGCTTCCGCCCGCCGCAACACAGTCTACCAGGCGGGCGAACGGGCGATCGTCGGCACGACGCTGCACCCGTCGAAGACCGAGCGTCCGGTCGAGACGCTGGCGGCGGAGCGGCGGCCTGCCTTCACCGAAGGCGTTGCGGTGTGCGAGCCGCTATTTCCGATCCGCATAGATCAGTCGATCGGAGCCGTACCATGATCCCGGATTTCAGCCAGATCGCCTGGTCGCCGCCACGGCGGGTGCCGGTCGAGGTCAAAGGCCAGCGGATGACGCCGGAAGGCATTGCCGTCAAGCATCTCTACAACCAGGGCGATCTCAAGGGCTTGCCACATCTCGATACCTATCCAGGCCTGCCGCCTTTCGTGCGCGGCCCCTATCCGACGATGTATGTCCAGCAACCCTGGACGATCCGGCAATATGCCGGCTTCTCGACTGCCGAAGAGTCCAACGCCTTCTACCGTCGCAACCTTGCCGCCGGCCAGAAGGGCCTGTCGGTCGCCTTCGATCTCGCCACGCATCGCGGCTACGACAGCGACCATCCGCGCGTCGCCGGTGATGTCGGCATGGCCGGCGTCGCAATCGATTCCATTTTCGACATGCGCCAGCTGTTCGACGGCATCCCGCTTAACGAGATGACGGTATCGATGACGATGAACGGCGCGGTGCTGCCGATCATGGCGCTCTATATCGTCGCGGCGGAGGAACAGGGCGTTGCGCAGAAGGATCTCACCGGGACCATTCAGAACGACATCCTGAAAGAGTTCATGGTGCGCAACACCTATATCTATCCGCCAAAACCTTCGATGCGGATCGTGTCGGACATTTTTTCCTACACGTCGAAGCACATGCCGAAGTTCAATTCGATCTCGATCTCCGGCTACCACATGCAAGAGGCAGGTGCGACGGCGGATCTCGAGCTCGCCTACACGATTGCAGACGGCATCGAATATGCGCGCGCCGGCATCGCGGCCGGCCTCGACATCGACCGTTTCGCGCCGCGCCTTTCCTTCTTCTGGGCGATCGGCATGAATTTCTTCATGGAAGTCGCGAAGCTGAGAGCAGCGCGCCTTTTATGGGCCAGCCTGATGCTGAAGAACTTTTCGCCGAAGGACGAGCGCTCGCTGTCGCTGCGCACCCATTGCCAGACTTCGGGCTGGTCGCTGACGGCGCAGGATCCCTACAACAACATCATCCGCACCATGATCGAGGCGATGGCCGCCACTCAAGGGCATACGCAGTCGCTGCACACCAATTCCTTCGACGAGGCAATGGCGCTGCCGACCGACCATTCGGCCCGCATCGCCCGCAACACACAGCTCATCCTGCAGAAGGAGTCCGGCACGACGCGCATCATCGACCCGTGGGGCGGCTCCGCCTATGTCGAACGGCTGACACATGATCTGGCGGCGCGTGGGCTTGCGCATATCGAGGAGGTCGAGAGCCTCGGCGGCATGGCCGCGGCGATCGAAAAGGGCCTACCCAAGCTGCGCATCGAAGAGGCTGCCGCGCGCACCCAGGCGCGCATCGACTCAGGCGAACAGATCGTGGTCGGTGTCAATGCTCACCGTCCCGGCACGGACATCGAAGTCGACGTGCTGAAGATCGACAATGCCGAAGTCAGGGCACGGCAATTGTCGAAGCTGCAGCGGCTGAAAGGCACGCGTGACGTCGCCGCCGTCGAGAGCGCGCTCGATGCGCTTACCCGTGCTGCCGGGAGTAACGCAAACCTGCTGGAATTCGCCATCCGGGCCGCACGCGCCAACGCCACGGTCGGCGAGATTTCGCTGGCGCTGGAAAAGGTTTTCGGCCGCCATGTCGCCTCGGTGCAGACGATCTCCGGCGTCTATCGCAACGCGCTCGGCGACAATCCGGTGGTCGACCGGCTGCAGGACAAGATCGTCGCGTTCGAGGAAAAGTCCGGCGGCAAGCCGCGCATTCTGGTCGCCAAGATGGGGCAAGACGGCCATGATCGCGGCCAGAAAGTGATCGCCACCGCCTTTGCCGACCTAGGCTTCGACGTCACCGTCGGGCCGATGTTCCAGACGCCGGACGAGATCGCCAGGCTGGCCGTCGAGCATGACGTGCACATCGTCGGCGCCTCGTCGCTGGCAGCAGGCCATTTGACGCTCATTCCCGAACTCAAGCTTGCACTGAAGAAGTTGGGCCGCGACGACATGCTGATCGTCGCCGGCGGCGTCATCCCGCCGCAGGATTACAACGCAGTCCGGCAGGCAGGCGCCACTGAAATTTTCCCGCCCGGCACGGTTATCCCGGAAGCGGCGGAGCGGCTGATGGACCGGCTGCTGCAGGCCGGCTGACGCTTTGTTATAATGTCTGTTGTAACAAGAAACACGCTGAGTTATAATCAGCGTTGCAACAGGATGCCTCACCATGAACACGACCATTCGCAAGATCGGCAATTCCGAAGGCGTGATCCTGCCGAGGGAGCTTCTCGATCGTCTGAACCTGAAGGCCGGCGACCAGCTTCAAATCGTTGAAACAGGTGACGGTCTTGCGCTGAAGCCGGTGGACGACAGCTTCGAGCGGCAAATGAAAGCTGCCCGCGAGGTGATGGACAAATACAAGGTCGCGCTTCAGAAGCTCGCCGAATGAGCTGGGAGTTTCTGACGCGGCGTGCAGTCGAAGCCATGCACGCGGAGCAGTTGCGCCGACACGGCGGAGCACAAGGCTTGAGGGATGAAAATGCCCTCGAATCGGCGCTCGCTCGCGCCGAAAACAAGGCCAACTGCGGAGACCCGTCGGTTGAGGAACTCGCAGCCACCTATGTCTTCGGCATTTCATGCCTTTGTGGACGGCAACAAACGCACGGCCATTGTCGTGGCCGGCGCATTTCTGATTGTGAACGGTTATGCCCTGTCGGCCAATGACGGCATGCTTTACGAATTCGTCATGGGCGTCGCCGCCGGCGAAATCGACGAGGCTGGTGCCGCGGCGTTCTTCCGCGATCATGTCGTCAAGCTCGAAGACTAACTGTCGGAGAGCTTGACGATCTCCCATTCCTTGCCGTTGACCACGGCAACTTCGCCGACCTTCTTGCCGAACAGCGCCATCGCCATCGGCGACATATGGGAAATTGTCCCTTTGCCCGGATTGGCTTCGTCCTCGCCGACGATTTTCCAGTGCACCTTCTTGCCGTCGTCGCTTTCCAGGGTGACACCCATGCCGAAACGAACCAGGTCGCTGCCCGGTTCGGGCACCGAAAGCTCGGCGCTTTCACGCCGCGCCGTCCAATAGCGGAGATCGCGCGAGACCAGCGCAATGCGCTCGCGGTCGGCCCTCTTCTCGGCTCTGCCCAGTTCGTCGCGCAGAGCGGCCACCTCGGCATCGATCAGCGCCATGCCGCGTTCCGTGACCAGATTGCGGTGATGGCTGATCGGCCGCTCGCCGATGCCGGCGATGGCGTTTTCGCTGTCTTCCTCGCGGGTGAAGGCCCTGCTCATCCGACGAACTTAGGCTTGCAATGGCGACTCCACAAGCCATTGCTGATGAAGCTCAGTAACAGCTGCTTGGGGTGGATAGTGTTGAAGAAGTCGGCGATGAAGCCGTGGATCCACTCGCACCGAAGCGTCTTGATTAAGGTCGACGCGACCTCCTCGCCT
>NZ_JAMYSY010000045.1:0-50324 GCF_040322175.1 Mesorhizobium sp. M0185
TCTGCAATCTCTTCTCTCCAACAGAATGCAGAAATTACTTCGCAGCCGCAGGGTATGGACTCACATGAAAGTCCGCCGCTCTAGACGAAGCCTGGAACCGGCTTGGTCTTGCCGCTCAGTTGCGCGCCCAGCGTCAGTGCCTGCGGGAAATTCTGGACGATCGCCGCCATCAAGGTGGCGCTGCCGGGGCGAAGGGCAATTCCGGCAACGGCCGCGGCGGCGTAGACCCGTGTCGAAAACAGTCTTTTCCAGGCCGCCTCGTAGCGTGTGGCGGCAGCCTTGCGCCCCGCCCGGCCACTTGGCGCGCATGCGAGTTCGCAAGCCAGCAGCCAGCCGGACTGAAGCGCCATCGAGATGCCCTCGGCGATGACAGGATGAGACTCTCCGGCTGCATTGCCGACGCGGAAGATGTCCCCTTCGTAGCACGAGCGAATTCCCGGCCGGATCGGACCTGCGGCAAGCCACGGACCGTCGAGGAGAGCCGGTTCCAGGGCGTGCCTGACGCCCCGGCATGAATTCACGAGATGCCGGGAGACCGCATCGGCGGCCGACACGTGGCTCCGTTGTTTGGGGCCATATTGTTTACGCAGCCGCGCGAGCATATCGCGGCGAATGCAGCACGAGACCGACAACCGGCCATGATCCGCCGAAACCATGCCGCCATAGCCGCCGGGGAAGGCCAGCAGAGGCATCAAATCCGGCGCCAGGGACGACCCGGTGAAATGCGCCTTGAAGCCGAGCAGGTCCGACGGGCGATTGGCCTTTCCGAGCTGGCTGGGCAATGGTCCCGGTTCCCAAGAGCCGTGAGCGGCGACAATCACCGGCGCACGCAACATCGCCGCTTCATCCCCGGCCTGAATTCGCACCCTTCGCATCTCACCGTCCGGCTCGATGGCGACGGCGCGGCAAGGTTGAAAGATTTCGACACCCGCCGATCGCGCCGCTTGCAAAAGCAGAGAGTCGAGAATGTCCCGGCCGAGCGCCCGGCCGAAGCTGTCTTTCGCACGAGGCCCAGCTCCTGCACGTGGCATTGCCGCCTCGACACAGGTCTCCCCGGAAAACAAACCGACGCGGCGGATTTCGGGGCCGGCATTGGTACGCCAGGCATCGCCGATCTCGAGCCGGTCGAGAAGCGCAAGATTGCTTGCCGAGATGTATTCGCCGCAGACTTTGCGGCGCGGAAATGCGGTCTTTTCCACAATGGCCACGACCCACCCGCGCCGGGCCAGCGTGAGCGCGACGGAGGTGCCCGCCGGGCCGGCACCAATGACGATCGCGTCATGGGTCGACAATCCCGTCATGGGTCGTTGCCGGCACTGGCGCCGACGAAGATGTGGGAAAACAGGCCGGCGCGCCGCTCCTCGACCGGTTTGCCGTTGGCCGCAAGCCAGAGACCGGAAAGCTCGCTGCCGCGAAAGCCGGCACGCACGCTTTGCGCCGCGTCGTTTCGTGTGACGTCGTTGGCGCCGATTGCCGGCAGAAGACGGGTCGCGGCCAGCGGCAGTTTCGCCCGCAGCGGCTCTGTCGCGATGAGCAACGGGGCTTTCGGCCTGATCAGCGAAAACAGACGCACGAGCTGCGCATCGTCGAGGTGATGCAGGAACAGATTGACGGTGACGGCGTCGAACGGCGCACCCTCGATCTTTCCTGCCCAGTCGAAGACATCGGCGGTGACGCCTTCGGCCTTCCATCCCAGCCTGTCAAAATCACCGCGCAATTGCGCGGTGACGAGGCCGACGCGGTCGAGCATTACCAGTTCGACCCCGGGCCAATGCGTGGCCATGCGCCGCGCCACCGCCAGCATGAAGGAGCCATCGCCCGCGCCGATCTCCAGAATGCGGCGTGGCGGCTTTGGCACAAACCTCCTGAGCAACGACGTCATGATCGGCACCTGAAACATCAGCATATTGATGCGCCGAAGGTCGCGGCGCGCGGCCAGCGCTCGCGGATCTTCGGCCGCAAGTCCGTCGAGGATTTCCGGCGCAAGCTGCCGGTGCTCCAGGCCGCTCATGACACCGTTCGAAAGAGCATGGTTTCGGCCGTCAGCCCGGGTCCGAACGACATGCCGCAACCGAGCAGGCCGGGTGGCGCCTTCAGCATCTCCTTCATCACGAACATGACGGTCGCCGACGACATGTTCCCATACTGGCGCAACACCTCGCGCGATGGTTCCAGCGCGGTGGGCTCCAGTTCCAGGGCCCTTTCGACGGCGTCGAGCACCGAACGTCCACCCGGATGCACGGCCCAAAGGTCGATGTCTTTCGCCGATCGGCCTCCGAGGATGGCGGCCTGGCTGTTCCGCAACGCTTCATGAATCGCTGCCGGCACCTGGCCGGAAAGAACCATTTCGAAGCCGTGGTCGCGAATGTTCCAGCGCATCAGGTCCCGCCGTTCCCTCGCCACCAGACAGTGAAAGCTATCGAGCTCGATGCCGGCCGGCTCGGCAGTGATGAGCGCAGCCGCGCAGCCGTCGCCCCAGAGGCAGAACGACAGCAGTTTTTCCAGTTCGGTGGTTTCGCGCAGATGCATCGTGCAGAGCTCGATATTGACCAGCAGGACCTTGGCCTGCTGGTCGGAGCGGACGATGTGGCGGGCCAGCTTGAGGCCGTTGATCGCCGCGTAGCAACCCATGAAACCGATCATCGTGCGTTCGACACTATCGGGAAGCCCGCAACGCGCGATCAGCTCCAGATCGATGCCCGGCGCCGAAAAGCCAGTGCAGGTGGTGACGATAAGATGGGTGATGCGGGAAGCGTCGTCGCCAAGCTGCAATCCGTCGATGCCCTTTTGCGCCAGAACAGGTGCGGCATCGTCGAACATCGCCATTCTCATGGCCGTTCCGGGAAACGCGCCCCGGATGAAGGTCCCGGCCAGGTCGGCAGTTGGTCCTTCGGGGTCGGACGCCGGCGCAAAGCAGGAATAGCGGTGCTCGATGCCGGCAAGATCGGCCATGCGTTCGAAGATCCTCCGGCGATCGGCCGCGAGCATAGAGGCCGCGAAACGCAGGTAGAATTGATGAACCTCGTGCTCCGGCACCGCCGTCGCGATCCGGTTGATATAGGCGTTGACGGGCATATTCTGTCTCCTCGGCGGGTGCACGGTGTAACGTGCCGCCGGAGGGTCCTTGCTCATCTTTGCCCGGTGTCGAACACCGGGTTTTGAGCGCTGTTCGATAAACGTTTCCGAAAACTGATTTCTTCCCGAAGGTTCAGTGTGCGCTGTTGGCAGGCAAACGGTTGGAGCGGGCGGGCGGTTGCGTCAGGCATCCAAAATCGCCACATCATGTTGACCTTCCATCTACTGGAAGGTCTATTTCCTCCGACAAAGGAGATTTCCGCCATGAACATCGGTATCGCATCCGAAAAATCCGGCCTGCCGTCCAAGACGATCCGTTATTACGAGGATATCGGGCTCTTGCATCCGGCTCGGACAGACAATGGCTATCGCGATTACTCGACGGCCGATATTCACCGGCTGCGCTTCCTGCAGCGCTCGCGAAGCCTGGGGTTTTCGGTCGACGAATGCCGCCAGTTGCTCTCGCTGTATCAAGACAGGGAACGTGACAGCGCCGACGTGAAGGCGATCGCGAAAGCCAAGCTGGTGGAGATCGACAGGAAGATCGCCGAACTGGTCGGATTGCGCGGCTTGCTCCACCATCTGGTCAGTCACTGCCACGGCGACGAGCGGCCGGATTGCCCGATCATCGACGAGCTGGCAGGACAAGGCGTCGCCCAGTGAGGTGGATTGAAAATCGGAGCGGCTGACGTGCAAACTTCGCTGTCATGCCGGCTTGTGCTGCCGCACGATCTTCCATTCATGCCAGATCAGCACCATGACGACAGCATCGAAGACGGTCAGGACAAGCAGGCCGAACGAATGGGTGTAGGAGTAGCGGTAGACTTGGTAGATCATAAATGCGCCCAGCGCCGCAAGCGATGCCGGATACGACCACAGCTTGCCTCTCAAAAGCCCGACAACGAGCAGCAGCTTTATCAGGCCGTGGCTAAGCAGGTAGAAGGCATAAAACTCCTTGCTGGCGACGGAAAAGTGGCTTGCCATCTGCGACAGATAGCCAGCTATGAAATCGTTCGGATCTTCGATCAATTCCTCTTGGGTGAATGTATTGACCCAGGAGGCAATGGCGTCGGTGGTGACGACATAAAGCAGGATCCCGCCCACGCATTCGATCAGGGCATGCGCCCCTTTAAGCCAGATGCTGAGCTCGAAAATCTGATGGATGCGGCGTTCGTCTACTGCTTTCACAAAATTCACCTTGCGATCGACAACAGCGGAAACGAGAAACGATGGATGCAGCCCTAACCCACTGGATCAACGCGGCAGCCGGGATCAGCCCTTTTCTTGATAAGGCAATGATCGCTGTCTCACAAATCGGCGTTCCGCTGATGGTGCTGGCTGTTGCCCTGCAATGGTGGGCAAAGGCCGACCGCTACCATGTGCGCCATGCTGCCTTGTCCGCCGGCTTGGCGTTCCTGCTCGGTCTGGCGATCAATCAGTTCATTTTGCTATTCGTCCACCGGCTGCGGCCCTACGATGCCGGCGTGACGCATCTGCTGATTGCGCCCAGCGCCGACTGGTCGTTTCCCTCCGACCACGCGACAGCCAGCTTTGCGGTTGTTGCGGCTCTTGCAATGCAAGGTCTGCCGCGCCGGACGCTGGCCCTCTCCATCATGGCATTGCTGATCTGCTGGTCGAGAATTTATATCGGCACCCACTATCTCACCGACGTGATAGGCGGTGCCATCACTGGCGTCTTAGGTGCCGTTGTGGTCCGATTGGCCTATCGCGAGAACTCCCGACTGGACAATCTGGTCACAAGAATTCTCTAGCTCCTTATGTGCCAACGATGAGACGAGCAGCTATCATAGCGGTCCTGTCGCTTGCCTGCGCCTCTGTCGTGCTCGCCGCCGCCCATTCGGGTCGTGATGCGGTCATCCAGGCTCGCCAGGCCTCGATGAAGGAAATGGCCGCGGCGGCAAAGGCGATCGCCGGGATGTTCGACGGCAAGCAGGCGTACGACGCCGCAGCCTTCAAGGCGGCGGCCGAGACCATCCGCGCCCGCACCGGCCCTGCCCTGATTGCCGAATTCCCCAGCGCGACATTGGGCGCGCCTTCAGGCGCCAAGCCGGATATCGACCCCGCCCGCGCGGAGTTCGAAGAGCTGGCTCGCCACATCGGGACGCTGGCCAGCGCCCTGGCCTCCGACGCCGAGCGGGCACCACCGCATATCACCGACGACATGAGAATGGGTTCCGGCCTGGCAATGGGCGGTGGCAGCCTGCTTGGCAAGCGACCATCACTCGCGGAAGCCGATCCCACTAAATTGCCGGCGGAGCACCTCCTGCATCTCATCTTGCAGGATTGCTCGAGCTGCCATTCGAAGTTCAGGCAAAAGGTAGAGTGATAGCGTCAGCTCCGCTGCAGCTGACCCGCCATGAAATTGCGCCAGCCGCCGAAATGCGAAATTTCCTTTGCATCGGCAAGGCCGGCACTTTCGACGAGGAAGCCTTTCGGCGAAGTTCCGTCATCGAGTAGAAGCGTCCCGATGCCGAGCGGCGGCGGGATCGCGGCAACGAAGCGGCCGAAGGCTTGTGGCGAGAGCCGCCAGACTTCGACCTCGATCGCTGCCCCCTTGCCATTGCAGCTGCGCTCGAGCCCCGGTCGCGACACCGACTGGCCGGCGAGTGCATAAAGCCGGTACAGCGGCGCCGTTCTTGCCGCCCGGGCGAAAATCGCGCCGAGCTGCTGCAACTGGCCGTTCAGCGCCATCCCCGACAGATGCGCGCCGACCACGGCCAGCTCGATCGTGCCCTCGTCCACGTCGACGCGAACGTCGCCACGCGGCAGCGGCCAGCCTGTAGCGCCCAGCGCAAGGCCGCTTGCCGCATGGACATCGCGCGCAAGCGACGCCGGCAGATGGTCCTTGCCCGCCGCGGCAAGCAAGGTGACGCTCATCGGCAGACCGTCGCTGCGGGTTCCGCTCGGCACGGCAATGCCGCACATGTCGAGCAGATTGACGAAATTGGTGTAGGTGCCGAGCCGGCTGTTGGTGACGATCGGATCGGCCAGCACCGCTTCGACTGTGTAGTGCGTCGGCGCGGTCGGCACGCAGAAAACGTCGACCGAGGCGATGACCGGCGCAAGCCTGGCCTTATAGCCTTGCAGGGCATAGAGCCCGTTGAAAGCGTCCGCGGCGGAAAGTTTTCGCGCACCGCCGATGATCTGCCGCGTCACCGGATGCATGGCGGCCTCGTTGGCATCCATGAAGTCCCTGATCGCGGCGTAACGCTCGGCTACCCAGGCGCCTTCGTAAAGCAGGTTGGCGGTGGCGTAGAAATCGGCGAACGGGATTTCCACCAGCTGGCAGCCCAGCGTCTCCAGCGAGGCAAGGGCGGCCTCGAAACCCGCCTGCATCGCCTGGTCTCCGAAAAAGGTCCAGTCGGCCCTGGCCGGCACGCCAACCGTCAGCACCGGCGGGCGCGCGGCAAGAGCCTGAATGCAGAGGTCGCGCGAATAGGGATCCGCGTCGTCCTTTGCCGCCGCGACCTCGAACACGCTGTAGGCGTCATCGACGGTGAGCGCGAAGACCGAGACGCAGTCAAGCGTCCGGCAGGCCGGCACGACGCCGGCGGCTGATAGCGCGCCGACGCTCGGCTTCAGCCCGACGATGTTGTTGAGGCCGGCGGGTATGCGCCCAGAACCGGCGGTGTCGGTGCCGAGCGCGAACGAGACGATGCCGCGCGCGGTTGCGACGGCCGAGCCGCATGAGGAGCCGCCCGGCACCAGTTTCGGGTCGATCGCATTCCTCGGGATCGGATAGGGCGTGCGCACACCGACCAGGCCGGTGGCGAACTGGTCGAGGTTGGTCTTGCCGACGACCAGTGCGCCGGCGGCCTTGAGCCGCGCGACGACGGTGGCGTCTTTCGCCGGCAAGTAGGCATATTCCGCACAAGCCGCCGTGGTCGGCATGCCGGCAACATCGATGTTGTCCTTGACCGCGAACGGTACGCCCCACAGCGGCTTTGCCACGGGATCGAACGGGCCGAGCTTTTCCGCCTCGGCAAGCAACTCCGCCCTGCTCGCCAGATGGATGAAGATGCCGGGGTCATCGGCCGCCGCGAGCCGCGCATCGACCGCATCGATCATCTCGCCGATGCTGACGCCGGCCTGATAGGCAGCGTGCAGGCTCGCTATGTCGAAGCGGATGTCGCTCATTTGGCCTCGCCCAGAATGACTACCGGCAGGTTCCACTGGATGAGCACCACGCAGCCATCCTTCGTCCACACCGAATGCTCGGTTCCGACCGGGTTCAGGATCACGCTGCCCGCGGCATGATCGCCGTTCTCGTCGCTCTGTGTGCCTTCCAGCACAAGGATCGTTTCCAGCCCGGCATGGCGATGGCGCGGCACGCCGGCGCCGGGCCGGTAGTTCAGGATGGCGACCGACGGTTCCGTCGGTCCGCCCTTGAGCAGCCAATGCGCCGTAATGCCATCGCGGAAAGGCTCGAACGGCAGACCGCGCCAGCCACAATTGAGGAGGCCGGCAAAGGCAAGGTTAGGCATTGGCAATCCCCTCGAGCACCTGGTCCGTCGTTGCCGTCCAGCCGACGATGGCGCCCTGCGCCCTGATCATGGCAAGGGCTGCCGCCTTGAACTCCGGAAAATAGCTCTCAGTGGCATCCTCCGCCAGAAGGCATTCATAGCCGCGGTCGTTGGCCTCGCGCATCGTCGTCTGCACGCAGACCTCCGTCGTCACCCCGGCAAAGACCAGTTGCTGTGCGCCAAGCCGCTTGAGGTCGTCGCCGAAGCTGGTGGCATAGAACGCGCCCTTGCCGGGTTTTTCGATGACGATCTCGCCAGGCAGTGGGGCAAGTTCATCGAGGATCGCCGTTCCCGGCTCCCCGACGATCAGCACACGACCCATTGGCCCGACATCGCCGATCCTGATCGACGGATTGCCGCGATTGCGCTTGGCCGGTGGCAGATCCGAAAGGTCTGCCTTGTGGCACTCCATCGTGTGGATCACCGGCAGGCCAGCGGCGCGAAACCCCTCGATCAGCCTCTTCACCGTCGGCACGATGGCCGTGACCCGGCTGACGTCATTGCCGAGGCTGGCGCCGAAGCCGCCGGGTTCGGCAAAGTCGCGCTGCATGTCGATGACGACCAGCGCCATCGCCTCAGGCTTGAACACAAACGGAAACGGCAGCGCCTCGATCTCCGCCATCAGTGATGTCCCGCCATGTGCTCGCCGATGGTCTGCACGCTCGCTTGTGCGATCGGCGTCTCGTAGACCAGCGCGCCGTCGGACATGACGAAGATGCGGTCCGAGAGCTCGAGCAGCTCATCAAGGTCCTCCGACATAAGGAGCACCGCGGCGCCGGCATTGCGCGCCTTCATGATGCGGGCGCGTATTTCGGCGACGGCGGAGAAGTCGAGGCCGAAGCAGGGGTTCGACACGATGAGCAAATCGACCTCGCCGGTCAGTTCCCGCGCCAGCACCGCGCGCTGCACATTGCCGCCCGAGAGCGACGAAATCGGCGAAGCGAGGGATGCCGTCTTGACCTTGAACTGTTGGACCAGACGGGCCGCGTAGTCCCTGATCGCACTCATCCTGATCCAGTTGACCGGCTTGCCGGCCTCGTTGAGGTCGAAGGTCCGGAAGGCCATGTTTTCCGCCACCGTCATCTTCGGTGCGCAGGCATTGCGCAACGGCTCCTCCGGAATGAAGCGGACATTGAGCGTGCGCGCCTCGCTGCGGCTGGCGCCATAGGGCGAGCCTTTCACCAGAACGTCGCCGCCATTGCGCGCCCGTTGTCCGGCAAGGACTTCGAGAAACTCCTTCTGGCCGTTGCCGGAGATGCCGGCAATGCCGACGATCTCACCCGACTTCACATCGAGTTCGCCGATGTCGATGGTTTTCAAACCGGTGCGGTCGGGCGCCTTCAGCGACTTTACCGTCAGCACCTGTCTGGCGCCGGCCGGCACCGGGGCGCGGCTGTCGAGTGCGGCGATCGGTTGGTCGCCGATCATCATCGCCGCCATCTGCTTGTGGGAAAGTTCGGAGACCTTTCCGGTTCCGGTCAGCCTGCCCTTGCGCAGCACGGTGATATCGTCGGCAAAGGCCGTCACCTCGTGGAATTTATGCGAGATCATCAGCACGGTGAGGTCGCCGGTCCTGGTCATGTCGCGCACCAGGCCAAGCACTTCGTGTGCCTCGCTGGGAGTGAGCACCGAAGTCGGCTCGTCGAGCACCAGGAAACTGCGGCCGAGATAGAGCTGCTTGATGATTTCGAGCTTCTGCTTCTCGCCGGCCGCAAGTTCCGCCACCTTGACGTCGAGCGGCAGCTTGAACGGCATACGCTGCATGAATTGCGCAAGTGTGGCGCGCTCCTTGCGCCAGTCGATGACGCCGGGCACCTTCTCGCGCGAAATGACCAGGTTCTCCGCGCCGGTCAGCGACGGGACGAGCGTGAAATGCTGGTAGACCATGCCGAGCCCCAATGCCGAGGCATCCTTCGGACTGGCGATCGCGACCTCGCGGCTATCAACCAGCATGTCGCCGGCGGTCGGATGGTAAAAACCCATCATGCATTTGACCAGCGTCGACTTGCCGGCGCCGTTTTCGCCGAGCAGCGCATGGAACGATCCCGCCGGCACCTTGATCGAGACGTCGTCCAGCGCGGTGAAGGCGCCGAAGCGCATGGTCATGCCGATGGTCTCGACGCCGACGGCTTTCTTGCCGATGCTTCCGCTCAAGATCGTGTCCTCACGGCAGCTGCGCGACGAAGGATGCCGAATTCGACACCGCGCCGAACACGCCGCCCTGCATCTTGATCATCTTGATCGCGGCGAGATGGTTGCCGTAATCGGTCGCGCCGCAGCAATCCTCCAGCATGACGCATTCAAAGCCGCGATCGTTGGCCTCGCGCATCGTCGTGTGGACGCAGACATCGGTGGTGATGCCGGTCAGCACGATGTTGTCGATGCCGCGCTGGCGCAGGATCAGCTCGAGGTCGGTGGCGCAGAACGAGCCCTTGCCCGGCTTGTCGATGATCGGTTCGCCCGCCGCCGGATAGAGGTCGGGGATGATGTCCCAGCCGGGTTCGCCGCGCACCAGGATGCGCCCGCAAGGTCCGGGGTCGCCGATGCCGGCATTGATGCGGCGCGAACGCCAGCGCTTGTTGGCCGGCAGGTCGGCGAGATCGGGCCGGTGGCCCTCGCGCGTGTGGATTATGGTGTAGCCCTTGGCCCGCATGGCTGCGAGCACCGACTTGATCGGCTCGATCGGCGCCCGCACCAGCGAAAGATCGTAGCCCATATGATCGACATAGCCGCCCGGCCCGCAGAAATCGGTCTGCATGTCGATGATGATCAGTGCCGTATTGTCCGGCCGCAGCTCGCCATTATAAGGCCATGGATAGGGGTCGGCATCGATGTAGCGCTGGGTGATCTCGGCTCTGGCGTTCATCGGAAAAACTCCAGTCATTTGGTGATCGACAACTCGCCCGGCGCGCCGGCAAGCGAGCGGTTCGGCGACGAGGTGGCGATCATGATGATGAGCGTGAGGATGTAAGGTGCGGCGTAGAAGAGATAGTAGCCCTGCGTCACCCCGACCGACTGCAACGCCGGGCCCAGCGCGCCCGCACCGCCGAACAACAGTGCCGCGGCAAAGCAGCCGAGCGGATTCCAGCGCGCGAAGATGACCAGCGCCACCGCCATCAGGCCCTGCCCCGACGAGATGCGTTCGGTCCAGCTGCCGGGGTAATAAAGCGACAGATAGGCGCCGCCGATGCCAGCGAGCGCACCGCCGACACCTGTCGCAAGCAGGCGCACGGTGTTGGGATTGAGGCCCATGGCGCGCGCCGCATCGGAGCTGTCGCCGACGACGCGCACGATCAGGCCGGCGCGGGTGTTGCGGAAGGCCCACCACAGGAACAGCGCAAGTGCGGCCCCGATCAGGAACAGCACATTGACGTTGAGCGCCGCCTGCACCTGCGGGATATCCGACCAGCCACCGAAGGCGATGGCCGGCAGGTCTGGTGCCGAGGGCTGGATGAACGGCTTGCCGAAGAAGAAGGCGAGACCGGAGCCGAACAGCATCAGCGCGATGCCGATGGCGATGTCGTTCACCCCGCGGAATTTGCAGATCCAGCCGTGGAACAGCCCGAAGCAAAGACCGGCACCTGCGGCAGCCAGCAGGCCGAGCCATGGCGAGCCGGTCATCACCGCGACGGCGTAGGCAGTCATCGCACCGAAGACCAGCGTGCCTTCGAGGCCAAGATTGATGCGGCCGGAGCGTTCGGTGATGGCTTCGCCGAGCGAGACGAAGATGAAGGGCGTCGAAACGCGGATGGCGCCGCCGAGAATGGCGAGCGGCACGCCCCACAGGCCGATCTCGGTCGCGTCCATCAGGAGCCTCTCTTCCACAGATCGGGATTGAAGACCTTGAAGCGGCCGTAAAAGGTTTCGCTGAACAGGATGACGACGAAGAGCATGCCTTGCAGCACCAGCACGGTGGCGTCGGGCAGGTCCATGCGGCGCTGGATCAGCCCGCCGGAAGCGCCGATACCGCCGAGCAGGAAAGCGACCGGGATGATGGCGAGCGGATTGTGGCGGGCGAGGAAGGCGACGAGGATGCCGGTATACCCATAGCCGGCGGCGAGCGAGGCGTTGGCGCTGCCTTGCACGGCGCCGACCTCCAGCATGCCGGCCAGCCCGGCGAAGCCGCCAGCGAGCCCGGTGAAGCCGACGATCAGCGGCCCGACGGCAAGCCCTTGCACCTGAGCTGCCCTGACATTGCCGCCGGCGATGCGGGCGGCAAACCCCCAGCGCGTCTTTTCGATCAACAGCCAGGACAGGACGCAAGCGAGAATGCCGACGACGAGGCCCCAGTGCACGTCCATGCCTGGAATGTTGCCGATGCGGTAGGCATCCGCCAGCGGCTCGGTCGAGGGTTTGTTGAGCGAAGCCGGATCGCGCAGCGGCCCTTCGACCAGATGGTTCATCAGCGCGATGGCGATATAGGCCATCAGCAGACTGGAGATGGTTTCGTTGACGGCGCGGTAGTGGCGGAGTGCGCCGACGGCACCTATCCAGATGCCGCCGGCGACCGCGCCCGCCACGCCCATCAGCAGGATGACCACAAAAGCCGGCGCGCCATTCGCCGCGACGCCGATGGCGGCGGCGGCGACGCCGCCCAGCACGATCGCGCCTTCGCCGCCGATGACGACGAGGCCGAGCCGGGCCGGCAGCGCCACGCAGAGCGCTGCCAATAAGAGCGGTGCTGCCCGCGACAGCGAGTTCTGGATCGAGAACCACGAGCCGAAGCCGCCGCGCCACATCGTCTCGTAGAGTTGCACCGGCGATTTGCCGACCAGCGCGATGAACACGCTGAACAGCGCCATGCCGACGATCAGCGCCGCGAGCGGTATGACGAAGGCTTCCGCCCGCCGCGCCGCCCATTCGAGCGCCGCCGGATAATTCCTGGCGCCAAACAGCGCCGGTGCGCCCGCAGTGCTGACAGTGTCTGCCATGGCCCCGTCTCCGATCCGGTTCAGGCGGTCGAACCGACGACGCCCTCGACCAGGTAGTCCATGCTTTCGAGTTCGAGCGCGGTCTCGGCGAAGGCCTGGCCTTCGGTCGCGACGACGACGCCCTTGTTGCTCTTCAGCGGACCCTTGATGACGGAAAAGCCGCCTTTCATCATTTCGGCCAGCGTGCCGTCGAACTGCTTGCGGGCGGCCTCGCCGACAGCGGGGCCGAGCGGGCTCATCTTGACGAAGCCGTCGGCCAGGCCACCGCGCGTGAAATTGGGCAGCGGCGTGCCGGCCACCAGATCGTCGACGAACATCTTGTAGACCTTGGCCCAGTTCCATTCCGCGCCGGTCAGGTATTTTTCCGGCGCCAGCGGGCTCTGGTTGGCATGATAGCCGCAGACGAAGGCGCCACGCCCGGCCGCCGTCTCGACCACCACCTTGGGGCTATCGACATGGCAGGTGATGACGTCGGCACCCTGGTCGACCAGCGCATTGGTGGCCTCGGCCTCCTTGACCGCTAGCGACCACTCGCCGGTGAAGATCACCTGGCAGGTGATGGTCGGGTCGACCGAGCGCGCGCCGAGCAGGAAGGAATTGATGTTGAGCAGCACCTGCGGGATCGGCTTTGCCGCGACGAAGCCGAGCTTCTTGGTTTTGCTGGTGTGACCGGCGACGACGCCGTTCAGATACTGGCCCATGCCGATATAGCCGAAATAGGAACCGGCATTCATCGGATGCTTGTCCTTGTTCCACATGCCACCACAATGGCGGAACTGCACGTCGGGGAATTTCGCGCACATGGCGAGCATGTGCGGATCGAAATAGCCGAACGAGGTCGGGAAGATCAGCGACGCACCGTCGAGATTGATCATCGATTCCATCGTCTTCTGAACGTCGACCGTCTCCGGCACGTTCTCCTCCTCGACGACGGAAATTCCTTCGATCCCCTTCAGCGTGGCGGCCCCTTCGGCATGCGCCTGGTTGTAGCCGTAGTCGTCCTTTGGCCCGACATAGATGAAGCCGACGGTGGCCGTCGCGGCGAAGGCCCTGCTGATCGGAAACGATGCGGACGCAAGGCCGAGCGCCGCTCCGGCGGCGGAGGTTTTGAGCAGGTCGCGGCGGCTAAGCATGAATCTCTTGGACATTGAATGCTCCCTCTGTGGGGCCTTTGGGGCCGGTTAACACCTCAATGAAAGAAGTGTATGCAATCAGCATGCCAGTTTCAGAAATGAGATTTATTCAGTAATATCAATGAGTGTTCCGATGTGGACTGCACAAAGCCGGAGCAATTGCATACACTTTTTGCCTCCAAAATCGCCAATTTGACATGAAGGCTAAAACATAGGCATACAGAGATGCGGAGGAATCGAAGCCGGTGAGTGGCTTACGGCTCTAGCGAAAAGACTGGACGGAGGAGAGGTGTCGGGAAAGCGCAATTTGATCAGGTCGGGCACGACCGTCGATCAGATGGTGAGGGCGATCAGCGACCGGATCGTCACCGGTTTCCTGCGCCCGGGCGAAAAGCTCGACGAGGCCTCGCTCGCCGCCCGCTTCGACGTCTCACGCACGCCGATCAGGGAAGCGCTCAGCCGGCTCAGCGCCATGGGGCTGGTCGAAAGGCGGCCGAACCGCGGCGCCACCGTCGCCGTGGTGACGCAGGAGCACCTCGCCTCGATGTTCGAAAGCATGGCCGAGCTTGAAGCGATCTGCGCGCGGTTCTCGGCCGAGCGCATGACCGCTGGCGAGCGCCGCACGCTGGAGGCCGAGCACCAGGCCTCGGCGCGCTTCGTGCAGCTCGGTGCCGAAGAAGAGTATGAGCTTTTCAACACCGAATTCCACACCCGGCTCTATCGCGGCGCCCACAGCAAGCACATTTATGAACTGACCGTCATGACCCGCGGCCGCCTGGCGCCGTTCCGGCGCGCGCAATTCATGCTGCCCGGGCGGCTGGCCCAGTCCTGGCAAGAACATGACGCCATCGTCACCGCAATCATGCGCGGCGACAGTGCGGCGGCCGGAACAGCCGCCAAGGATCATGTCTCGATCGTCAGCGAGGCGAGCGCCGTCTTTGCGATCGGCGATCGCCCCAAAGGCAGGACCGAGCCGTTCCCGACATCGGCTTCCTAACCGTCAATCGACCAGCACGGCGACCACGGCAGCGCAGTCGCCGGCCTTGACCAGCCCCGGAAAATGCCGCGCCGCCAACAGACCGGACATTTTGGCCCGGATCTCCTGCGGAGCGCCGCCGGTGCGGCCTATGGAATGGATACGTGCCAGCACCTGGTTCTCTGCCACCGGCTCGCCGAGATCGATCATGGTTTCGATCATCCCGTCGTCCTCGGCGAACGAGAAGCAATCGCCGGACGGCATGTCGAGCCAGCGGGTTGGCTGCATCTCGACCGCGCCGGCGACGATGCCGGCATGGCGCAGCACATTGAGCACGCCGCGACGTGCGATCCGTACCGTTTCCGCGCGCGAAGTCCCGCCGCCGCCAAGCTCTGTGGTGATGAACAGCTTGCCCATCTCTTCGGCGGCAGTGTCGAACATGCCGACCGCGTCGATCTCCAGCATTTTCATCGACCATGGTGCGGAGAAGGCTTCAACCGCAGCGAAACCCTTCGCTTCCAGCACCTTGTCGGGCCGGATGTGGGCGGCGCAGAACGGCACGAAGTCGAGCGTCTTGCCGCCGGAGTGGAAGTCGAGCGCGATGTCTGTACGGGGCAGAAGCTCGCGCTGGAAATAATCAGCGATCTTCTCGGTCACCGTGCCGTCGGGCCGGCCGGGAAAGCTGCGGTTGAGATTGCCCTTGTCGATCGGCGAGGTGCGCGTGCCGGCGCGGAACGCCGGATAGTTCATCGCCGGCACGATGATGATCGTGCCGCTGACTTGCTTCGGGTCGAGCGTACGGGCGAGGTCATAGAGCGCCAGCGGCCCCTCGTACTCGTCGCCATGATTGCCGCCGGTGAGCAATGCGCTCGGCCCCTTGCCGTTGCGGATGACGCAGATCGGGATCATCACCGACCCCCAGGCGGAATCGTCGCGGCTGTAAGGCAGGCGCAGGAAACCGTGCTGCACGCCGTCGCGCTCGAAATCGACGGTCGGCGTGATCGGTGACGGGCGAAGGCTGGACATCGGACTCAATTCTTCACCACCAGTTTGCGCGGCACATTCGCCAGGCACTCGACGCCCGTCTCGGTGATCAGGATGGATTCGGTGATTTCCAGCCCCATCGTCTCAAGCCACAAGCCGGTCATGAAATGGAAGGTCATACCGGGCTTCAACTCGGTGCGGTCGCCTGGACGCAGGCTCATCGTGCGCTCGCCCCAGTCAGGCGGATAGGAAAGCCCGATCGGGTACCCGGTGCGGTTGTCCTTGACGATGCCGTACCGCTTCAGCACCGCGAAGAAGGCGTTGGCGATGTCCTCGCATGTGTTGCCGGGCTTGGCGGCGGCAAGTCCCGCCTCCATGCCTTCCAGCGTCGCCTTTTCTGCATCGAGGAATTCCGGCGTCGGTTTACCAAGGAACACGGTCCGCGACAGCGGGCAGTGATAGCGGTTGTAGCAGCCGGCGATCTCGAAGAAGGTGCCCTCGCCCGATTTCATCGGCCGGTCGTCCCAGGTCAGATGCGGCGCCGATGCGTCGGCGCCTGACGGCAGCAGCGGCACGATCGCCGGATAGTCGCCGCCGATGCCGTCGACGCCGCGCGTGCCGGCATCGTAGATCTCGGCGACCAGGTCGCATTTGCGCATGCCGACCTCGATCTTATCGACGATGCGCTGGTGCATCGCTTCGACGATGCGGGCGGCCTTGCGCATGTAGTCGATTTCGGTCGGGCTCTTCACCGCGCGCTGCCAGTTGACGAGTGCCGTGGCGTCGACGAAGCGGGCATTGGGTAAGTGCTTCTGCAGCGCTGCGAAGGCAGCGGCCGAGAACCAGTAATTGTCCATCTCGACGCCGATGCTGAGCTTGCCCCAGCCGCGATCGGAGAGCACGCTGGACAGAAAATCCATCGGATGGCGCTCGGTCGACTGCACATAGTGGTCGGCATAGCCGATGATGTTGTCGTGCGCGAGATAGGCGGTGCGCTTGGCGCCGTTGGCGTCCTGGCCGCGCCCGTACCACACCGGCTCGCCCGACGGCGGCACGATGACAGCCTGGTGCACGTAGAACGACCAGCCGTCGTAGCCGGTCAGCCAGGCCATGTTGGACGGATCGCTGACGATCAATAGATCGACGCCCTTGGCCTCCATGACCTTCCGCGTTTTGGCGAGGCGCTTCGCATATTCGCCGCGCGAGAATTTCAAATTGGGCTGCATTGTTCTTGGTCCTCGTTTGTTGGGCCTTGCGGCCAGCATCAGCTTTCGAAAATCGTACCGGTCTTGGCTGCACGCGCACGGTCGCGGGCGAGCGTGGCGATCGCCGTGTCCTGCACGCCGGTGCCGGTCAGGTCGGCAATGGTGATGTCGCTGTCCGAGCGCCGGCCATGCCTTTCGCCGGCGATGATGTGGCCAAGCTCGGTGATTTCGGCATCGGACGCCATCACGCCCGCCGCGATAGCATGGTGCAGTTCGCCCAGCCGGCGCGTCTGTTTGGCGCTATCGGCGACGTAGAGATCGGCCATGCGCAGGATCGCCGGCGCGATCTCGTTCTTGTGCTCGGCATCCGAGCCCATGGCAGTGATATGCTGGCCGGCGGAAACGAAGCCGGCCTTGATCAGCGGCTCGGTCGACGGCGTCGTGGTGACGATGATGTCGGCATCGGCCGCAGCCTTTGCCGCGTCGGGCTCGGCGTGAACGGCGATGCCCAGTCTTTCGGACAATGCGTCGGCCGCGGCCTCGGCCTTGGCGGCATCCCTTGCCCAGACGCGAGCCTCGGTGATCGGCCGCACCAGCATCAGCGCTTCGAGCTGCAGTCCGGCCTGAACACCGGCGCCGAAGATCGCGGCAACGGAGGAACCCGGCCGCGACAGATGTTTGGCGGCGACCGCACCGGCGGCGGCCGTGCGGATGTCGGTGAGATAGCCATTGTCGAGCAGCAGCGCCTCGACCAATCCGGTTTTCGCCGACAGCAGCACCATCATGCCGTTGACGCTGGGCAGGCCGAGCTTGGGATTATCGAAAAAGCCAGGGCTGATCTTGATAGCAAAACCGTCGATACCCGGTACATAGGCGGTCTTGACGTCGACCTCGCCGCGATGCTCTGGAATGTCCAGCCGCAGGATCGGCGGCATCGCCACCGGCAAGGTAGCGAGCGCCCGAAACGCGTTCTCGACGCAGGCGATGGCATCAAGATCGAGCTTCACGATCTTGCGCAATTCAGCTTCGGTGAGGATCGTCATCCGGCTCATGCTGCGCTCTCCGCAATTGCTTCGCCGCAGATGATCTTGCGGTGCAGTGTCATATCGATGTTGCGGCCGGACAGCACGAGCACCGTCGGGCCGCTCGCCCTGACCTTGCCGGCAAGCACGGCTGCGATGCCGACCGCGCCGGCGCCTTCGACGATCTCGCGCTCCTGTTCATAGGCATGGCGGATGCCGGTGGCGATCTCGCCCTCGCTGAGCAGGATCACATCGTCGAGCAGGTCGCGGCACATGGAAAAGGTCAGCCGGTTGTCGAGGCCTATGCCGCCGCCGAGGGAATCGGCCAGTGTCGGCAGTTCCTCGACCAAAACCGGATGTCCGGCGTCGAGGCTCGCCTTCATCGCCGCACCGCGCGCCATTGAAACGCCCATCACCTTCGTCGCCGGGCTGACGCCCTTCACGGCAGCAGCTACGCCAGCCGCCAGCCCACCGCCGGAAAGCGGCACCAGCACCAAGGCGGCGTCCGGAACCTGTTCGATGATCTCCAGCCCGAGCGTGCCTTGCCCGGCGACAATGGCAGGATGGTCGAAGGGCGGCAGCATGATCAGCCCCTCTTCCGCGACCAGCCGTTCGACCTCCCGCTGCGCATCGTCCTGGCTGTTGCCGACGATGCGGATCTCGGCGCCGAGCCGACGGATCTCGTCCAGCTTGTTCTGCGGCACCAGCCGCGACATGCAGATCGTCGCGTCGATACCTTGCAGTCGAGCGGCATAAGCCAGCGCCCGGCCGTGGTTGCCGGTCGAGGCAGCGACGACGCCGCGCGCCTTCTCCTCTTCTGTCAGCGAAGCGATAGCGTTCGAGGCACCGCGCAGCTTGAAGGCGCCGGTGGTCTGCCGGTGTTCGAGCTTGAGATAAACAGGAGCGTCCAAGTGCTGGGAAAGACTCCGGGAAGTGACGGTCGGCGTACGCTCGACCTTGTCTGCGATGCGCTCGCGCGCGGCGTGGATATCGGAGAGGCTTATCCTGGACGTGGTCATGGCTTATCAATCAGTTCAGCGGCAGCGTCATCAGACGGCCGAATTCAGGGCGCGGCTCGTCGTCGTCGCAAAGCCGCAGGCAATTCCAGGCTGTCGCCTGGTTGCTGGTGACGACAGGACGGCCGATGGCTTCTTCCATGCCGACAACTGCCGCCGCGGACCGCAGTGCCGTGCAGGAGACAAACAGCGCGTCCGAGTGTTCGGCCATCGCCTCGCGAGCCAGATCGACCAAGGATTTCGGCGCAATCCGCGCCATCTCGCGATCATCCTCGAAGCCGAGGCAAGTGAAGCTAGCGATCTCGAAACCATGCTCGGTGAAATAGGCCGCCATCGGCCGGCTGGTCTCGACCGTATAGGGCGTGAGGATGCTGATCGTCTTGGCGCCCAGCGCCTTCAGGCCGCGCACCCCGGCCATCGGCGGCGTGACCACCGGCACGCCGGGCTTGGCGGCCTGCACCGCCGCCTCGATTTCGGCATCGCCGATCACGACGGAAGCTGAGGTGCAGGAATAGCAGATCGCATCGAGCGGCTCGTCGGGCAGGATCAGGGCCGCGGCCGCCGTCAGTGACGGCTGCATCTTGCGCAAATTGTCCGGCGTCGTCGGGTTGGCGTAGGGGATGCGCGCGACATAGACGCCGATACGATCGCTTGCCACCATGCGGTGAAAATCCGGTTCGCTCGTATGGTCGGTGGCAAGGATGATCAGGCCGACCCGCTTTTCCAGCGGACGCGCATCGAGCGGCGGCCGGGCCGGGCGCAGGCGGATTTCGGGTGCAGCGCTCATCTTTCGATCCGCCCATAACGGTGTTCCAGCCAGCGCAGCAGCACCACCGAGAACAGGCTGATGGCGAGGAAGAAGGCGCCGACCAAGGTGATCGGTTCGATATACCGATAATAGGTATTGGCGACGCTCTTGGCCTGGTTCATCAGTTCGAGCACGGTGATCGCCGACAGCAGCGGCGTCTCTTTGAACATGGCGATGAAATAATTGGCAAGCGCCGGGATCATCGGCGGGATCGCCTGCGGAATGATGATGTGCGTCCAGGTCTGGGTGGCGTTCAGATTGCAGGCCTTGGCCGCTTCCCACTGGCCGCGCGGAACATTATCGATGCCGGCGCGGTAGACCTCGGCCGTGTAAGTGCCGTAATGCAGCCCGAGACCGATGACGCCCGCGACAAGCGGCGGCAACAGGATGCCAAAATCCGGCAGCACGTAGAAGATGAAATAGAGCTGCACCAACAGCGGCGTGCCACGGATGAACTCGGCAAGGAAACCGACGGTGCGCGACAGAGCCCTGTTCGGCGACCGGCGCGCCAATGCGATGCCCAACCCAACGATGGCCGCCAGCACCGAGCCAAGCAGCGTCGCCAGGATGGTGATCTTCACCCCCTCGATCAGCGTCGGCAGGATCTGCCGGACAAAATCCCAATCCCATTCCATTATCAGGCCCGGTCCATCATACGCGCACCCCGTCGAGGCCACGAGCCATGCGGCGTTCCAGCGACCGCACGCCCCATGAGATGAGCAGCGCCAGGACGAAATAGATGACGAGGATGGTGCTGAACGGCACCAGAGTATTGCCGGTCTGCGAGCGCACCACCTGCGCCTGGAAGGTCAGGTCGGCGAGCGAGATTAGCGAAACGACGGCGGTGGCCTTGAGCAATTCAATGGCGTTGTTGCCGAAGGTTGGCAGCATCACCAGAAGCGCCTGCGGCAAGATGATATGGTGCATGGCTTGCCAGCGGCCGAGATTGAGGGCGGTGCAGGCCTCATATTGTTCGCGGCCGATAGACTTGATGGCGCCACGCACCACTTCCGCCGCATAGGCGCCGACATTGAGGCCCAGCGCCAGCACCCCGGCCTGCAGCGGCGTCAACGAAATGCCGGCAAAAGGCAGCACGAAATAAGCCCAGAACAGCTGCACGAAAATCGAGGTGCCGCGGAAGAACTCGATATAGGCGGTGGCCAGCGCGCGTAGCACGAAAAACCGCGACAGCCGCCCGAGCCCGGCAAGAAAGGCCATGACCAAGGCCAGCACCGACCCCATCAGCGTCAGCTCGATGGTGACAAGCGCTCCTTGCAATATCAGGCCGAAATAGCCGGACCATTGGGTCATTGGGTCGAAAGTTTCCGCGTTGAATGTCTAGCGACACGTTGGTTCCAGCGTCCTTCTCCCCGTTCACGGGGAGAAGATGCCGGCAGGCAGATGAGGGGCAGCGCGAACCAACCGGAGTATGGCGCCGCCCCTCATCCGGCCCTTCGGGCCACCTTCTCCCCGTGAACGGGGAGAAGGAAGAACGCACCTACTTCGCCGAGCAGAGCTTGTCGCGGCTCGTCGACATTGCCGCCGCCGCCGAGAAGCCGTAAGGCTCGATGATCTTGGCGAACTCGCCGGACTTCTTCAGTTTCGCCAGCTCGACATCATAGGCGTCGCGCAGCGCTTCGTCGCCCTTCTTGAAGGCCGCGCCGTCGCAATAGACCGGCGCACCGACCACCGGCGCGATGACTTCGAGGTTCGGATCATTGGCTTTCTTGACCAGGTCGTTGATCGACAGCACGGGCAGCGAATAAGCATCGATGCGGCCGTCCTGCAGCATCTTCAGGCCGCTCTGGCCGTCCGGCACGACGATGACGCGCTCGCGCGGCACACCTGCGGTGAGCGCAAGCTTCTCTTCGGTGCCGCCACCCGGCGCGCCGATCGTGGCGCTCGCGTCCTTCGCGACGTCCTCGTAGCTCTTGAAGCCCTTCGGGTTGCCCTTCTTCACCAGCATCGCCTCGGCGTCGCACAGCACCGGTTCCGAATAGGCGACCGCAGCACAACGTTCCGGCTTCATGAACAGGCCGGCAGTGACGACGTCGAAACGGCCGGCCTGCAGGCCGGGAATCATCGCGCCATATTCCGAGATCGAGGCGACGATATCGTTGACGCCAAGGCGCTTGAAGATTTCACGGGCAACGTCAGGCGCCGCACCCGAAACCTTGCCGTCGGCAGCGACCGCCGTATAGGGCGGCTCGTTGGCGATGGCGACGCGGGCAAAGCCTTGCGCCTTGAGCTCTTCGAGCTTGCTGTCGTCGGCCGAGCCGGCCGTCGAGGCGGCCAGCACCGCCGTCAGCGCGATACCGGCGACGCCGGCCAAAATGGCAAATTTCTTCATTGTTCCCAACTCCTTGTTTGTCTGTCTTCTTGGCTTGCTTGAGGCGTCGCCGCCTCGCATGGCAGTCAGACCCGATGTCCGGCCGCAATGATCTTCTTCAGGAAACCTTGCGTGCGCTCCTGTTTGGGATGGCGGAAAATCTCGTCGGGCTTGCCCTCCTCGACTATTCTGCCGCGATCGAAGAACAGCACCCGGTCGGCGAAGTCATGGGCGAAACCCATCTCGTGGGTGACCAGCAGCATGGTCATGTCGGTCTCGGCCGCGAGCTTGCGCATGACGTTGAGCACCTCGTCGACGAGTTCCGGGTCGAGCGCCGAGGTGACCTCGTCGAACAGCATGATCTTCGGCGACAGCGCCAGCGCCCGCGCAATCGCGACGCGCTGCTTCTGGCCGCCTGAAAGCTGCGCCGGCATCGCCTTGGCCTTGTCGACCATGCCGACCATGTCGAGCAGTTCCATCGCCCGCTTTTCGGCGGCGGCCCGCGGCACGCCTTTGGTCAGCATCGGTGCCAGCGTCACATTGTCGATGACGCATTTGTGCGGAAACAGATTGAACAGTTGGAAGACCATGCCGATCTTCTGGCGCATCTTTGCCAAATGCCGTTCATCGGCCGTCAGCAGCCGGCCGTTACGCTCCATGTGGTACAACTGTTCGCCGTCGACTTGGATGTGGCCGCTGTCGATACGCTCCAGCGTCATCAGGATGCGCAGGATCGTCGTCTTGCCCGAACCCGACGGGCCGATCAGTGCCAGCTTCTCGCCGGGCATGACTTGCATCGAGAGGCCGTCCAGCACCTTGAAGGTGCCGAAGCTTTTTGAAATGCCGTCGATCTTGATGATGGGCGCCGACAATGGATTTCCCGTGCTGGAGAAGCTTGCCTTTAACGATGCGGATCGCGGCAAATCATGTCAATCAAGAAAATAATATCATGACAATATTTCGGATTCCGCACAATTTCGCGCCATTCGCCGTCTAGATCGCAAGCAGGAGATGCTCGGGATCGCCGAGCAGAAGCTTGGTGACAACGCCGAGACCGGCACGCAGTTCCCCCTCCGTGGTCGAGCCAAGCGAAATCCGGACAGCTGGATGCCAAGGCGTCTGCGAAATGCGAAACGACGTACCGGGCGCGATCGCCACGCCCTGCAGGCGGGCCTGGGAAACAAAGCTTTCCTCGCCGCGATCATCGGGCAGTTGCAGCCAGACATGCAGCCCGTCGCGATGAGCCCGATAGTCCACTCCGGCGAGCACCTCGGCGGCGATGTCCAGACGCCGCCGCAAAGCCATACGCTGCCATCGCACGAGTTCCATCGCGGTGCCGTCGGCCACCCATTTGGTGGCGATCTCGGCCACCAGCGGCGTCGCCATCCAGTTCGAGACGAGATGGCGGTTGGCGACCGCGGCGACATAACGATCGGGCGCCGCGAGATAGCCGATGCGCAGGCCCGGCACCACGATCTTGGTGAAGGAGGTGACGTAGAGCGTGCGCTCGGGCGCGAAGGCGGCTACCGGCGGCGGCCGGTCCTCGACCAACGGGCCGAGGACGTCGTTTTCGATAATGGCGATGTCATGCCTGCGCGCAACGGCGGCAATCTGTTCGCGCCGGCCGGCATCCATCAGGGTGGCCGTAGGGTTGATCACCGACGGCTGCACGAACACGGCGCGGATGTCCGACAGCCGGCAGGCCTCGTCCAGCGCTTCCGGGATCAGCCCATTGTCGTCGATCGGCAAACCCTCAAGGTTGAAGCCGAGATAACGCGCCAGCGGGATCAGCGTGTGGTGGCCGATCGCCTCGGTGGCGACGGTCGAACCCGGCGGCGCCACGCTCATCAGCGCCACTGTCATCCCTGCGGTGGCGCCGTTGGTCAGGCTGATGTTCTGCGGCGACGCGTCGAGGCCACAGAGGCGTAGCCACTCGACACCCACCGCGCGGTGGCGCGGGAACACCATGTTCGGCCTGAACGACAGCGCCGAGCTCGACGGCAGGTTTTCGGCGAGCCAGCCCAGCGCCTGTCTCAGCCGCTCCAGATGCATCGGTTCGCAGACCGGCTTCAGGATGGAGAGATCGATGACCTCGCCCAGCCGCTCCGGCAGATAGGGCGGCTCCGGCTCGCGGCGCTGCGTCTGCACGAAGCTGCCGCGGCCGACCTCACCGGACACCAGCCCGCGGCGGATCAGCTCCTCATAGGCGCGGCTGACCGTCTGCACGGAAAGTTGCAGATCGTCAGCCAACTGCCGGTGCGTCGGCAAGCGCGCGCCATTGGCCAGGCGCCCGTCATGGATGGCGCGCGCCAACTGGTCGGCGAGCGATTGATAGGCCGGCCGCCGGATAAGAGCGGGATCTGGTCGCCAAAATGTCATGACTTATTAGAGATCGAAATCAGTGCAATTGACAATCGAAATAATGCGCCGTCATGGTGTCCGGCACTAGAAGTGGACGATCATGGCTGCAGCGAAACTCGATCCGATCGACCTGAAAATCCTCGACGCCATCCAGCGCGACGGGCGCATCACCAAGCTGGCGTTGGCCGAGAAGGTCGGCCTGTCGCCGACGCCTTGCTGGATGCGACTGCGCAAGCTGGAAAAAGCCGGCATCGTCTGCGGCTATCATGCCAGGATCGCCATGCGCGCCATCGCACCGGTCGCCACCGTGCTGATGGAGGTGACGCTGGCTAGCCACCGCCAGGCCGATTTCGACCGTTTCGAGCGCGTCATCCGCGACATCCCCGAGATCGTCGCCTGCTGGTCTGTCGGCGGCGGCGTCGATTACCTGCTGAAGGTGATGGCGCGCGACATCGACGCCTATCAGCGGCTGGTCGACACTCTGCTCGAGCGCGAGATCGGCATCGACCGCTATTTCACCTATATCGTCACCAAGACGGTGAAGGAGGAGAGTGTACTGCCGGTGGCGGACCTGTTGCCGGCATCTTCCTGATACCGGAGAGATCGTCTGGCTGGGCAGGGCAATAGAGACAATCTCTCTACGTGCAGGCACGCAAACAGCCTCTCTGTTTGCGCGGCAGAGATAGTCTTGCGGCATCACCCGAACCGGGAGCCCGATGATGTCCGCACATTTTGCCCGCTCGCACCGCCATGAAGCACTTGATCGCCTCGCCGATCGGCGGCTGCTGCGCGAACTCGCCTATGTCGCTGGCCACTGGACGGCGAGCGAGACGGCGGAGAGTTTCGAGGTGACCGATCCGGCCACCGGATCCACCGTCGCTTTCGTTGCCGCGCTCGATGCCCGGCAGACCACATTGGCGATCGATGCGGCATCGCGCGCCCTTCCTGCCTGGCGCGCATTGCTGCCGCAGGAACGGTCGAAAATCTTGCGAAAATGGTTCGATCTGATCGTCGCCGCCAAAAATGACCTGGCCCTGCTGATGACGCTAGAGCAAGGCAAGCCGCTGAAGGAATCGCGCGGCGAGATCGACTATGCCGCCTCTTTTGTCGAATGGTATGCCGAGGAGGCCAAACGTCTCAACGCCGAAGGCTTCACCAGCCATCTGCCAAATGCCGAGATGGTGGTGCGACGCGAACCGCTTGGTGTCGTCGGCGTCGTCACGCCGTGGAATTTTCCCGCGGCCATGCTGACCCGCAAGGCGGCGGCCGCCCTCGCCGCCGGCTGCACCATCGTCGCGCATCCTTCCTCGGAAACGCCGCTGTCTGCACTGGCGTTGGCCGAGCTTGGCGAACGTGCCGGCCTGCCGGCTGGCGTGTTCAACGTCCTCTCCGGCAGGGCTTCGATCATCGTCGGGCGGATGTGCGAAGACCCGCGCGTTCGCGCCATGAGCTTCACCGGCTCGACCGAGATCGGCAGGCTGATCGCCGCGCAAAGTGCGCCGACGATGAAGCGTCTTGTGATGGAGCTTGGCGGTCATGCGCCTCTGATCGTCTTCGCCGACGCCGATCTCGACAAGGCTGTGACCATCGCCGTCGACGCTAAATTCGCGACCTCCGGCCAGGACTGCCTCGCCGCCAACCGCATCTATGTCCAGCGCCCGATCTACGACCGTTTTTGCGCCGCCTTCACCAAGCGCATCGAGACGTTGCGGACCGGCAATGGCCTGGCTGACGACACCGACATCGGGCCGTTGATGCACGAGCGCGGCGTCAAGAAGATCGAAGAGCAGGTCGCCGATGCGCTGGCTGGTGGCGCGCGCTGCCTCACCGGCGGTGGCCGCCATGTGGCTGGGCCGCTGTTCTACCAGCCGACCCTGCTCGCCGACGTTGGAGACGACGCGCTGATCATGCGCGAGGAGACCTTCGGTCCGGTTGCGGCAGTGACGCCTTTCGACAGCGAAGAGGAAGTTGTCGCCCGCGCCAATGCGACAGAATACGGGCTCGTCGCCTATGTCGTCACTGAAAACGGCGGCCGGCAATTGCGCATGGGCCGCGCGCTCGACTATGGCATGGTCGCCATCAACCGCGTGAAGATCACCGGCGCGCCGATCCCCTTCGGCGGCGTCAAACAGTCCGGCATGGGCCGCGAGGGCTCGCGTCACGGGCTCGAAGCCTTTACCGATCTCAAATATCTCTGCCTCGACGTAGCGTAAGCCGCGCCCGACACTTTCCCTTAGGAGTTAAAAAAATGCTCGACCAGTCAAACGAACTCGCCGCCTGGGATCGCGATCATTTCTTCCATCCCTCGACCCATATGGGAACGCATGCGCGGGGTGAATCACCGACCCGCGTGATCGCCGGCGGCGAAGGCGTCACCATCTGGGACAATAATGGGCGCAAGAGCATCGATGCCTTCGCCGGGCTCTACTGCGTCAATGTCGGCTATGGCCGCCAGAAGATAGCCGACGCCATCGCCGCGCAGGCCAAGAACCTCGCCTATTACCACGCCTATGTCGGGCACGGCACCGAGGCATCGATCACGCTTTCCAAGATGATCATCGACCGCGCGCCCGAGGGCATGTCGAGGGTCTATTTCGGCCTCTCCGGTTCCGATGCCAACGAAACCAACATTAAGCTGATCTGGTACTACAACAATGTGCTCGGCCGGCCCGAGAAGAAGAAGATCATCTCGCGCTGGCGCGGTTATCACGGCTCCGGGATCATGACCGGATCGCTGACCGGCCTCGACCTGTTCCACAACGCCTTCGATCTGCCGCGTGCGCCGGTCCTGCACACCGAGGCGCCCTACTATTTCCGCCGCGCCGACCGCTCGCTGAGCGAGGAGCAGTTTTCGCAATACTGTGCCGACAAGCTCGAGGAGATGATTCTCGCCGAAGGGCCGGAGACGGTCGCCGCGTTCATCGGTGAGCCTATCCTCGGCACCGGCGGCATCGTGCCGCCGCCGGCCGGCTACTGGGAGAAGATCCAGGCGGTGCTGAAGAAGTACGACGTGCTTCTGGTTGCCGACGAGGTCGTCACCGGCTTTGGCCGGCTGGGCACCATGTTCGGCTCCGACCATTACGGCATCAAGCCTGACCTGATCACCATCGCCAAGGGCCTGACCTCGGCCTATGCGCCGCTCTCCGGCGTCATAGTCTCAGACAAGGTCTGGCAGGTGCTCGTCCAAGGCTCCGACAAGCTCGGCTCGCTCGGCCATGGCTGGACCTATTCGGCGCACCCGATCTGCGTCGCCGCCGGCGTCGCCAACCTGGAACTGATCGACGAGATGGACCTGGTGCGGAACGCCGGCGAGACCGGCGCCTATCTCCGCGCCGAGCTGACGAAAGCCGTCGGCGGCCACAAAAACGTCGGCGAGGTGCGCGGCGACGGCATGCTGGCGGCGATCGAGTTCGTCGCCGACCGGGACGACCGCGTATTCTTCGACGCCTCGCAAAAGATCGGACCGCAGGTCGCGACCGCGCTTGCGGCAAGCGGCGTCATCGGCCGCGCCATGCCGCAGGGCGACATTCTCGGTTTCGCGCCGCCGCTCTGCCTGACGCGGGAAGAGGCTGATATCGTCGTGTCGAAGACGGCCGACGCGGTGAAGAGCGTGTTTGCAAACATCTGAAGAGCCGACATGAATGCCATGACCAAAACCCTCCCCGCCACCATGGCCGCCGTGCAGCTGATCGGGCACGGCGGGCCGGAAAAGCTCGTCTATCGCACCGACGTGAAAGTGCCCTCGCCCGCCCGGGGCGAGGTGCTGGTCAAGGTCACCGCTTGCGGCATGAACAACACCGATGTCTGGGTGCGCCAGGGCGCCTATGGCACGGAGGAGGATGCCGCCGCTGTGTCGACCTGGCGTCGTCAGGGCAATACGCTGAGCTTCCCGCGCATCCAGGGCACCGACACGGTCGGCAACATCATTGCCGTCGGCGACGGCGTGTCGCCGGCCCGCATCGGCGAGCGGGTGATGGTCGATTTCTCCATCTACAATCGCGACGACGATTCACTCGCCGACATCGACTATATGGGCCATGGCCGCGACGGCGGCTATGCCGAATACCAGGCAGTACCGTCCGAAAACGCCCATGTCGTCGACACCGATCTGAGCGATGTCGAGCTTGCCACTTTCTGCTGCGCCTATCTCACCGGCGAGCAGATGTTGGAACGCGCCGCATTGAAAGCCGGCGAGCGTGTGCTTGTCACCGGCGCCTCTGGCGGCGTCGGCTCCGGCATCGTGCAGCTGGCGCGGGCGCGCGGCGCCATTCCCTATGCGGTTGCCGGCAAGGGCAAGGAACAGGCCGTGCGTGAGATCGGCGCCGAGGCGGTGATCACCCGTGGCGTTGCCGATCTGCCGGCCGCCGTCAGCGCGGCGACCGGCGGGCGGCCAATCGACGTGGTCGCCGATCTGGTCGGCGGCGCCATCTTCAATGACCTCTTGCGCATCTTGAGGCCCGAAGGCCGCTACACCACGGCCGGCGCGATCGCCGGCCCGGTCGTGCAGCTCGACCTGCGCACCATGTATCTGAAACAGCTGCAACTGCATGGCTCGAGCCAGGGCACACGGGCGGATTTCCGCCGCATCGTGCGCTACATCGAGGAGAAGAAGATCCGGCCGCTGGTCGGCGGCGTCTACAAGCTGTCCGATTTCCATCGCGCCCAGGCCGATTTCATCGCCAAGGATTTCGTTGGCAAGCTGGTGGTCGTGCCGGATGCGGTCGCCAAAATAGCGCGTCGACCAAAAACGCCTATCACAGGCTCGGGCCGTTCGCAGACGCGGTGAGGTCGAGCGCCACATCCAAGCAGCGTTTTCGTGATGGCTTTGTTTATCTGAATGAGCAAAACCCATTCTGATTTGGCTGCACGCCGGCGACAAGGATTCCTGACCCTCTCCTGCGGCATTATAAGGTTTTCGCGATTTTCTTATAACACCCGCTTGCGTCCCTTGAGGTCATGCCGCTATAAGAGAACCGCATTTTTCTTATAACCGGAGCCGCCCGACATGAAGACGGTCGACCTCGTTTACCGCACGATGTATGCGGAACTCGTCCAGCGATCCTTGGACGCAGCCTTCGAAACCGATTTCCCTACGACGGGCAATCTCGTCAAGGTGCCCGTCAAGGGCAAGGTATACTGGTATTTCGAGGAAACGCAACCGACGAAAACGCGACGGTATGTCGGGCCTGACAGCGATCCCGAGATTGCAAAACGCGTCGAATCCTTCCGTCAGATCAAGGACGACCTTCGCGCCCGCAGGAAGTTGGTATCCACGCTCGTGCGCGAGGCAGGGCTGACAGAACCCGAAAGGTTCACCGGGGATGTCGTCGAGGCGCTGGGGAAGGCTGGCATCTTCCGCTTACGCGGCGTCCTGGTCGGCACAGTCGCCTTTCAGTCCTACGCGGGCTATCTGGGCGTGAAGCTGCCCGGTGCAGCGTTGCAGACGGGCGATGCAGACTTCGCCCTATTCCATTCCGTGTCGGCCGCGGTCGAGGACAGCCTGCCGCCCATCCTCGAAATCTTGAGGGAGATCGACCCAACCTTCAGGGAAATCCCTTACAGATCAGATCCCGGACACGCGACGCAATTCGAGAACGCAGTCCGATACAAGGTCGAGTTCCTTACACCGAACACGGGCAGCGATGACTACGCCGATCATGCAACCTCGATGCCGTCTTTGGGCGGTGCATCCGCGCAGCCTCTTCGGTTTCTCGATTTCCTGATCCACGAACCAATCAGAACTGTGCTGCTGCATCGATCGGGAGTGCCTGTCGTGGTACCGTCGCCCGGACGATATGCGGTTCACAAGCTGATCGTTGCCTCGCGCCGACAGAACAACGCAAACGGCGTGGGCAAGCGGGAAAAGGATTTCCGCCAGGCAGCACTTCTGGTCGAGGCACTGGAAGCTACCCGTCGCCAGGACGATCTCGCCGTCGCGTTTTCGGAAGCGTGGGACAGGGGGAAACATTGGCGTGAAGCGATACAAAAAGGACTTGGCTTGATTCCCCAGAAACAGCGTGGCGACGTCGAGGCGACGATCGTCAACGCACTTTCAGGAATCGGCGAGGAACTGGAAGGATTCAGCGGCTCATCTGCGAAAACAAAGCACGGAGACTAAACGGCAGCAACGGGTGTGGAGGGTAACCTTCTGCCAGCCGTCGCCGAGGCGTTTTTGTTTTCAGGTTTCAAAAATCGACTTTGCCTATTCAGCTCTGCGATCGGATCTGCTTGGCGGCAGCCTCGAGCGACCGTTCAAACGCGTCGATCACCTGGTCGACCTGCGGCTCGGTGATGATCAGCGGCGGGCAGAAAGCCAGCGCATCGCCCATATTGCGCGAGATGACGCCGTTCTGCTGCATGAAGCCGTTGACGAGCCCGCCCAGTTCACTGGTCTTCCCCCACGGCGCCTTGTTCGCCTTGTCGCCGACCAGTTCGACCGCCGAAATCAGGCCGATGCCGCGCACCTCGCCGACAAGCGGGTGCGAAGCGAGCGTGCGCAGCCGCTTCAGCATATGCGCGCCGACCGCACGCGCATTGCCGACAAGGTCGCGCTCCTCGATCAGCTTCAGGTTCTCGAGCGCGACCGCTGCCGCAACAGGATGGCCGCCGCCGGTGAAACCGTGGCCGAAGGTGCCGATACGGTTGCTTTCGTCGGCGATCGGCTCGAATACCTTGTCATTGATCAGCAGGGCTGAGATCGGCAGGTAGGACGAAGAGATCTGTTTCGATAACACCATGATGTCGGGCCTGATGCCGAAGGTCTGCGAGCCGAACATCTCACCAGTTCGGCCAAAGCCGCAGATCACCTCGTCGGCGATGAGCAGGATGTCGTATCTCGACAGGACCGCCTGTATCTTCTCCCAGTAGCCCGCCGGCGGTACGATGACGCCGCCGGCGCCCATGATCGGTTCGCCGAAAAAGGCGGCGATGGTTTCCGGTCCTTCGGCGAGGATCAGCTTTTCCAGTTCGTCGGCAAGCCGCGTCGAAAACAGCTCCTCGCTTTCACCCGGCAGCGCCTCGCGCCAATGGTGCGGCGTCGAGGTATACAGCACATTGGCAATCGGCAGGTCAAAGGAAGTGTGGTTGTTGGGCAGTCCGGTCAGGCTTGCCGAGGCGATGGTGACGCCGTGATAGCCCTTCTTGCGGCTGATGATCTTCTTGCGCGCCGGCTGGCCGAGCGCATTCGACCGGTACCAGATCATCTTCATGGCCGTATCGTTGGCCTCGGAGCCGGAATTGCTGAAATACGCCTTGCTCATCGGCACCGGCGCCATCTGCACCAGTCTCTCGGCGAGATCGATCAGCGGCGAATGCGATTTGGAGCCGAAATCGTGATAGTAAGGCAGCTTCGACATTTGCCGTACTGCCGCATCGACCAGCCGCTTCTCCGAAAAGCCGACCGCGACGCTCCAGAGCCCCGCCATCGCCTCGATATAGCGGTTGCCGGCAAGGTCCTCGACATAGATGCCGTCGCCCTTCTCGATGACGAGCGGCCCCGACTCCTGATGCTTGCGCGCATTCGTATAGCCATGCATGTGAAAGCTTATGTCGCGGGCTTCGGGTGAATTCGGTCTTGCGTCCATGACGGCTCCTGATGCTGACGCGGAACAATCCTGCCGCCGGTCCGGCTCAGCAGGTCCCCGTGCGTTATGCCGTTTGATGCATCTTTCTCGAACGGTATAGTGTCAAGCGCTTTCGACAGGGCCAGCGGATGGATGGACGCATGCAGAACTTCGGCTTGACCTAACCGTGGACCATGTCGACTGCATTGTCGCCGGCGCCGGCGTTGTTGGCCTGGCGATCGCGCGAGAGATGGCGCAGCGCGGCATCGATACGCTGGTCCTGGAAGCCGAGAACGCTATCGGCACCGGGACAAGTTCGCGCAATTCCGAGGTCATCCATGCCGGCCTCCACTATCCGGTTGGATCGCTGAAAGCCCGGTTCTGCGTGGCCGGCCGGGAAAGACTCTATCGCTATTGCGAGGAGCGGGCGGTCCCACACGCGCGCTGCGGCAAGCTCATCGTTGCCACAAATGCCGAACAGGAGCCGGTGCTCGCCTCAATCCGGGCCAATGCACGCACTTGCGGCGCCGGCGACCTGTTGCGCTTGAGCGAAGCCGAGGCGCATACGCTGGAGCCCAGCCTTAAGTGCACGGCGGCGCTGCTGTCGCCCGCCACCGGCATCATCGACAGCCATGCCCTGATGCTCGCCCTGTTGGGCGACGCCGAGGAGCACGGGGCGGCACTTAGTCTCAACACGCGCATCGCCTCCGGCCGCATCGAAGCAGGCCGCGTCGTGCTCGAGACGGTGGACGCTGCCGGCGGCGAGCGCTTCGAGATCGCCACTCCGCGTTTCGTCAATGCCGCCGGGCTTGGCGCCGCAGCCCTTGCCGGTTCGCTTGAAGGGCTCAATCAGCAATTCGTGCCAAAGCTCCATTATGCCAAGGGCAATTATTTTTCGGTGGCCGGCCGTGCGCCGTTCTCGCGATTGGTCTATCCGGTGCCCGAACCCGGCGGGCTCGGTGTTCATCTGACGCTCGACCTCAACGGCGTCACCCGCTTCGGGCCGGACGTCGAATGGACCGATCAACTCGACTATCGCGTCGATCCGGCTCGTGGCGAACGCTTCTACAGCGAGATCCGCAAATACTGGCCGGCCCTGGCCGATGGCAGCCTGCAGCCCGCCTATAGCGGCATCCGGCCAAAACTGTCCGGTCCCGGTGCGGCCAACGCCGACTTCGTCGTCCAGGACGTGGCGGTGCACGGCGTGGATAGCCTGGTCAACCTGTTCGGCATCGAAAGCCCGGGCCTGACCTCCTGCCTGACAATTGCCGACCATGTCGCGCAGTGCCTCGCGCCGAAGTTGTAGCGTGCGGCGCCCCGCGCCGCGATCTGCACTGTATCAAGGCGCATTGCGTGAATTTTCAGACGCAAGTCGCCTATGAGGCACATCGCGCACTTGCAGCCCGCTCCGCGCTCTGATTCCCTTCGTGCTGGGCTGTCCTGATTCGCACTGCCCGGTTCAAAGTTTTCGCAGTGCGCCCGGGACAAGCTTCCAGCGACCACTCGGCGTATCCAGGGAGAACGGCAATGAACACCGCGACGAGGCCGGTAATCTCGGAGATGAGGCCCAAGATCACCGTCGTCGGGGTCGGCGGCGGCGGCGGCAACGCCGTCAACAACATGATCGCCGAAGGCCTGCAGGGCGCGGAATTCATCGTCGCCAACACCGATGCCCAGGCCCTTGCCATGTCGAAGGCAACGAGGCTGATCCAGTTGGGCGCTCATATCACCGAAGGTCTCGGCGCCGGGTCCCTGCCCGAGGTCGGCCGTGCCGCGGCCGTGGAATCCATCGACGAGATCATGGATCACCTTGCTGGAACGCACATGTGCTTCGTGACCGCCGGCATGGGAGGCGGAACCGGCACCGGTGCCGCGCCTGTTATAGCGCAGGCAGCGCGGGCAGCCGGAATACTGACCGTTGCCGTCGTCACCAAGCCATTCGTCTTCGAAGGCAGGCGCCGCATGTACGCTGCCGATGAGGGCATCGAGCGCCTGCGCGAAAGCGCCGATACCGTCATCGTCATTCCCAACCAGAACCTGTTCAGGATCGCCGACGCCAGAACCACGTTCGCCGACGCCTTCGCCATGGCCGACCGGGTCCTCTATGCGGGTGTCGGCTGCATCACCGATCTGATCGTCAAGGAAGGCCTGATCAATCTCGACTTCGCCGATGTGAAGTCGGTGATGCGCGACATGGGCCGCGCCATGATGGGAACCGGCGAAGCCGCCGGAGAAGGCCGCGCCAAGAAGGCAGCGGAAGCGGCAATCGCCAACCCGCTGCTCGACGAAGCTTCGATGATGGGCGCCAAGGGCGTCCTTGTCTCGATATCGGGCGGCATGGACATGACGCTGTTCGAGGTCGACGAAGCCGCTACCCGCATCCGCGAGGAGGTCGACAACGATGCCGACATCATCGTCGGCGCCATCTTCGACAAGGCACTCGCCGGAAAATTCAGGGTGTCGGTCGTGGCGACCGGCTTGCGGCGTGGCCTGGAGATTCCACTGCTTGCCGAACCGGAAGTCCGCATGAACTGAACGCGTATCGCTGCAACTCGCTCAGCCGACCGCCAGCCTCGCGTCACCAGGGCCGCGCGCCGTCGATGACTTCCATGGCGCGTAGAGCAAAACAGCCGGCCAGCGGTGCCACATCCGCCGCATCGGCCGCAACCGCGCTGCCGGCCAGCACGCGGTCGGCGATGCCGACGAAGATCACGGCAAAGCGGAACATGGCAAACACCAGATGGAACCGCTGCAGCGGCGCCGTCGGCACGGCGTGGGCGAAGTAATGATCGAGGAATTCGCGCTGTGTCGGAATCCCGAGCGCTGCCTGATCAAGGCCGAGGATGCCGCCATATTCGTCCGATGAGGAATGCCAGGGCATCGAGCAGAAGCCGAGATCAGCAAGCGGATGGCCGAGGGTCGATAACTCCCAGTCGAGTATGCCGATCACCTCGGGCCGCTCGGGATGGAAGATGAGATTGCCGAGACGGAAATCGCCATGCGCGATCGAAACGTGGCCGTCATCTGGCGGAAGATGTCGCGGCAGCCATTCGGCGACGGCTTCGAGCGCGGCAATGCGCTCGCTCGGCGATTCCCGCAACTGTCTGGTCCAGCGCGCGATCTGTCGCTCAAAATAGTTCCCGGGACGGCCATAGTCGCCGAGCCCAACCTCTTCCGGCCGGACTGCGTGCAGCTTTGCCAGCGCCTCGGCCATGCCGAAATAGATGCCGCGCCGCTCGTCCGGCGCCAGTCCCGGCAACGAGCCATCGTGGAACACCCGGCCGTCGAGCCGCTGCATCAGATAGAACGGCGTGCCGAGCGGCTCGTCGCCGTCGTGATAGAGCACCGGCCGCGGCACCGGCACCTTTGTCGACGCTAGCGCCTCGATCACCCGGTACTCGCGATCGACCGCATGAGCGCCGCGCAGGATCGGTCCCGGAGGTTTCTTGCGCAGAACCATGCGGCGGCCGCCATAGTCGACGAAATAGGTCGGGTTGGATTGGCCGCCGACGATCCGCTCAAGCGACATTTGGCCATCGCCAAAATGCGCTCTCAGAAAATCCTCCAGGCGTACTGGATCGAAATCCATCCTCATTGCCGGCTCAGCGGTTCCCGCCGCGACCTGTTTCGTCTTGTCTGCCGGCTTCGACATGCCAGCGCCAGAAGCCCGCACCTTCCTCGTTGAGAAAGCGGTTGAGCACCATCTTGTGGACCTCGTCGGCGCCGTCGACCAGGCGAGCCTGGCGGGCGTAGCGGTAGATCCATTCGAGTACAGTGTCTTTCGAATAGCCGCGGGCGCCGTTGATCTGGATCGCCACGTCGGCGGCTTCATGCAGCACATTGGCGACCTGGATCTTGGCCATGGAGACCTCCTTGCGGGCAAAGCCGCCGCGATCGAGCTCCCAGGCCGCCTTCATCACCAGCAGCCGCCCGATCTCGATGCGCATGGCAAGGTCGCCGAGCATCAGCTGGATACTCTCATGGTCGGCCAAAAGCTGCCCGAAACCGCTACGCTCGGCGGCATAGGCGCGCGCGATCTCGATGCAGCGCTTGGCAAGCCCGAGCCAACGCATGCAATGGGTGAGCCGCGCCGGACCGAGCCGGACCTGGGTAACCATGAGGCCGCTGCCTTCGCCGGCAAGCACGTCCTCGACCGGGACTTCCAGGCCGTCGAACTCCAGCTCGCAATGGCCGCCATGTTCTTCCGGTCCCATGATCTCGATGCGCCGCACGATCCGCCAGCCCGGCTGGTCCTTGTGGAACAGCAAGGCCGAAAGGCCGTGACGCGGATCGTCCGAAGTGCGCGCAATGAGAATGAAGTGGCTCGCCTCTTGCGCGCCGGTGATGAACCATTTGCGGCCTTTGACGACATATCTGTCGCCGCGCCGTTCGGCTCTGGTCATGATCATCGACGGGTCGGAGCCGCCGCCCGGATGCGGTTCCGTCATTGCGAAGGCCGAACGCACCTTGCCCTCGACGATCGGCTTCAGCCATCTTTGCTTCTGCTCCGGCGTTCCCAGTCGCTCCAGCACCATCATGTTGCCATCGTCGGGGGCCGCGGAATTGAACACGACCGGACCGAAGATCGAGCGGTTCATCTCTTCATAGCAGACGGCCATATCCACCTTGGAAAGGCCGGCCCCGCCGGTCTCGGGTTTCAGCTGCAGGCATCACAGGCCGGCTGCTTTCGCCTTGCCCCGCAGCGTTTCAAGCAGCGGCAGCGCAATATTGCCATGGCCGTCATAGCAAGCCTTGTCAGCCTCGAGCGGCAGGATTTCGCGCTCGACGAAATCGGCGATCCGGCTGCGGAAGGCCTCGGTTCGGACGGAAATGCCGAAATTCATGGCGCTCACAAGGATGAAACGAGATGCCGCCATCGGCTCCGATGGTCGCGCCGGTAGTGGAACTGCCGTCGTTGAATGGGAGCAACAGCAGTTCGCCGGCCGTTCCTTGCGCACGTTCAAAGCGCCGGTTCGATATGGATCGATGCCCGGCGTGCTGCCGATGGCGGTCGAATTCCAGGATCAAAGAGTACTCAGGTTTCGTATGGCTAACGTCCGCTACAATGCTCAGATCAATTCGAGGACAGCGCAGCCATAGCCGTCCAGCGTCAACACTCCGGGGACAGGCCCTTCGCTATCGAGCAAGTTGCTGCCGAAGGGAACGCCGGTTACCGTAACGGGCGTGTCTTTGATGTTTTGCACGAACAACAGCCGGCGTTCGTCATTCTCGCGCATCGTGACCTCGACGCCGTCCGGCAGATCCGGAACCAGAGGCTCCACATTCGCATCCACGAAAGTGCGCGTAGCGAGTTGAGCTGTCAGCTCCGGGGTTAGATAAGTGCCGACATAGAGCACACGGCCCTTGCCGACGGCGCGGGAGGTAATTGCAGGCGTTCCTGCCGCGTAGCGGTTCGACCAAACCCCTACAATTTCGACTTCCGGTTCGACTGCAAGGTTCTCATAGAAATAACCGGCATCGAACTCGTGGTTTCCGACGGTGAAACGACGGATACGGCGGCTGGATTCGGCCGGTCTGTCGGGAGGAATGACGAGCCCGCCGGAGCGCGACATGGTATTGAACAGGCCATTGGCCCCAGGTGCCGCCAGCCGCCCGAAATCCTCGACGCGAACGCCGGTCAGCTTCGAGAGCGACTGGCCCGGCGCTGTCTCGCGGATGACGTGGTTGTTTTCGTCGCGGGTTCCCGTGCGCGCGCCGATGATGACGGTACCGCCATTTTCGGCAAAGACTTGCAGCCGCTCGGTCCAGCTGTCCTTCCAGATCACCCAATGCGGCACGTAGAACACCTTGAGCTTCGACAGATCGTCTTCCGGGTGGATGAAGCCGCAGGCGATGCCGCGGTCATAGCAATACTGATGCAGCAAGGTTGCATCATCCTGCGGACTTGGCAGGCCGATGGGGAAGGTCTTGTGGGCTTCCTGATTGTCGAAGTCCGAGCCGGCGATGCCGACATCCATCCGCACATGGGTGCCTAGGATCTTGTCTTTAAGCGCCGTCATCTCGGTGGCGAACTGCCTGGCTTCGTCATAGCGGCGGCGAGCGACATCATCGTGATCGATGATGCCCATCCAGTATATCTCGGCGCCGAAATGTGCGGGACGCCAGCGGAAGAACATGATCCCATCGGCGCCACGCGCAACCGACGACATCGCCATGCGTCGCATTTCGCCCGGCTCCGGCGTCAGCGTGCAGAAGCCCGGCTGGGCGCCAAAGCCCGACTGTTGTTCCGGCACTATGTAGTTGCCGGAAAATCCCCTGCAGATGTCGAGATGCAGCGCCTGGATCTTGGCGTGATTGCCGAGGCGAAAGAACTCGTCATAGAGGAACGGATAGATGTCGTAGCCGACGAAGTCGAGATCGGTGGAGAATTGGCCGCGAAAGTCGATGTCACGCAATCCGCCGAGATTGTGGAAGATGAACCAACCGGCATTCGCTTTTCTCAGGATCTCGACCTGGTCGTGCTGGAACCGTGCTGTCGAAAAGGCGAGAAAACGGTGGTAGTCCTGGAGGTGACCGGGACCGGGAAAGGACGGTGAGAATTCCAGCGGGAAGACAATTTCGCTGAAATCGCCGTAAGCCGTCGCCCAGAAGTCGCCACCCCAGGCGAAGTTCAGCCTGTCTATCGTCTGGTAGGTTTCCTGGAGATAAGCCTGGAATTCCTTCAATGCCGACGGCGAGTAGGATTCCGGCATGCTGGTGTTGAGTTCGTTGTCGGTCTGCCAGCCAATGACATTTGCGTTGTCGCGGTAGTGGTCCACCATCGCCCTGGTAATCTTGCGGCTATAGTCGCGAAACACCGGGCTGCTGGTGTCGGCATACTGGCGCGAGCCGTGGCCCATCGACCGGCCATTTCCATCAAGCCGCAGGATTTCCGGATGCTTTGCGGTCAGCCAGCGCGGCGGGGTGGCGGTCGGCGTGCACAGGATCGTGTTGACGCCGTGACGCGCGAGGCCCTCGATTGCCCGGTCGAACAGGTCGAAATCGAAGGTGCCTTCACGCGGTTCGAAAATGTGCCAGGCGAATTCGCCGAGGCGGGCGACGTTGAAGCCGGCCTCGGCCATGCGCCGGGCGTCGTTGTCCCAGTAACTCTCGTCCACATGTTCGGGGTAGTGCGGCGCGCCGACCAGAAAGCGGTCGGTCTGGATCGTGCGCCAGACCGACAGGGCGCGGCCTCTTGAAGTCTTGTTCACGAAGGATACTCCTGCAGATCAGTCGGTGATGGTGGATTTGCGGGCACTGATTGTCCGCTCATCGACAGAGGAAAAGAGATAGACGTCACGCGGCTCGACCTTGAAGCCGACGGTCGCATCGGCAGCGACGGCACTCGCATGGCCGATCTGGACGGTGACGTTGCCGCTGCCGCTTTCAGAACTGACGCATTGCAGCGGGCCGGCGTCGGCATAGAGGATGGTCTCGCGGCCGAGATGCTCGACCAGCCGCACCCGTGCGGCAAAACTCGCTGTCCCTTCCGCGGCCAAGCTGATGCTCTCCGGCCGAATCCCCATCGTCACCCTATCGCCGACCTGTACGGATGCCGCTTCCGTCAGTTCGACAGTCAAAGGAGAAAGACCGGCGGTCGACAGCGTGGCGGCGCCGCCGGAGACAGCGGCGACGGTCACTTCGAAAAAATTCATCCGGGGTGCGCCGAGGAAGCCCGCGACGAAAAGGTTGGCCGGATTGCGATAGAGTTCGAGCGGAGCGCCCACCTGCTCGACCGAGCCGCGATTGAGCACGACGATACGGCTCGCCATTGTCATCGCCTCGGTCTGGTCGTGCGTGACATAGACCATGGTGGCGCCGAGCCTGGCGTGCAGATCGGAAAGCTCGACGCGCATCTGCGTGCGCAGCGCTGCGTCGAGGTTGGACAATGGTTCGTCGAACAGGAACACGTCGGGCGAGCGGGTTATCGCACGGCCGATCGCCACACGCTGACGCTGGCCGCCGGAAAGCTGTTTCGGCCGCTTGTCGAGCTGGTCGGTAATGCGAAGGATCTTGGCGGCTCGCAGCACGGCGGCATCGATCTCGGCCTTGGGGCGATGCGCCATGCGCAGGCCGAAACCCATGTTCTCGGCGACGGTCATATGCGGGTAAAGCGCATAGGACTGGAAGACCATGGCAATGCCGCGCTCACCCGGCTCGGTGGTGGTGACATCACGGCCGTTGATCAGAATCTTACCGGTCGAGACGGTTTCAAGCCCGGCGATGATCTTCAACAGCGTTGACTTGCCACAGCCGGACGGCCCGACGGTGACAATGAACTCGCCCTGTTCGACGCTGAGATCGATGCCGCGCAGCGCGTGGTAGCTGCCATAATTCTTTTGTATCTGCCGGAGTTCAAGACTGGTCATGGAGCCCTGCTTGCGAAATCAGTTTCGGATCGGGTGGGCGACGCCTTGAAGCCATGGTCGCTCATCCCTTGACCGCTCCCATGGTGAGGCCGGTGATGAAGTGCTTCTGCATTAGGAAGAACATGGCAACCGGCGGCAAAGCCACGACGATGGTGCCGGCCGAGATCAGGTTCCAGGCCGAAACCCATTCGCCGCGCAGGTTGGCCAGGCCAGCGGTTACCGGTTTGACGGTATCGCTGATGGTGAGCACGACCGCCCAGAAATAATCGTTCCAGATGAAGGTGAAGAGCAGGATCGCCAGCGCCGCAAGAGCCGGCCGCACCAGCGGCACCACGACATGTACCAATGTCTGAAACGGTGTCGCGCCCTCGGCTCTGGCGGCCTGAAACAGTTCTCCCGGCAACGCGGCGATGAAGTTGCGCATGAACAGTGTCGCAAACCCGGTCTGGAAGGCGATGTGGAAGATGATCAGGGCGGCCATCGTGTCGTAGAGGTTGAGCCGCACCATGAGATCGCGCACCGGGATCATCATGATCTGGTGCGGCAGGAAGTTTCCGCCGACGAACAGGGCGAAGACGAGCATGTTGCCGCGAAAACGGTAACGGGCGAGCACGAACCCCGCGACCGTGCTCAAGATGAGAACGCCCATCACCGAGGGGATGGTGATCGTCAGGCTGTTGAGGAAGTAGCGGGCCATCGGCGTCTGGGTGAAGACCGCCGTGTAGTTGTCGACCAGGCCGAATTGGGTCGGCCAGCCCCACAGATTGCCGCCCATGACATCCTGCGTAGAGCGGAACGAGGTAAGGATGATGGCAAAGAGCGGCGCCAGCCAGACAATCAGGATGCCGACCACCAGCACGACATAGAGGCCACGCTGCCAAATAGCAGTCTCGGGAATCGGGCGGGGAAACATCAGCCGCCTCTTTCATCGGCGCGGATCATCCGCGTCAGGTACCAGGCGATGAAGACCGCCATGATCACGAACAGCACCGAGGCAATGGCCGCGCCATAGCCGAAGCGGTAGGAAAATATGGACTGCTCGAACATCTGATAGGCAAGCACCTCGGACGAACCGAAGGGGCCGCCGCTGGTCATCACCGAGACCATGTCGAAGGAACGCAGTGCGCCGACGACAGTGACGGCGATGGCGATAAAGGTGACCTGCGTCAGCTGCGGCAACACGATGTGGCGCAGCATGTTCCAGCCCCTGGCGCCGTCGACCCGCCCGGCGCCGATCAGGTCCTCGCTGAGATTGTTGAGGCCGGCGAGATAGAGCACCATGCAGAAGGCGATCTGCGGCCACAACGCTGCGATCACGACGGCGAAGGTGACGAAATTTTCATCCGACAGCACTGCCGGGGCGGTCGCGCCGAAGGTGCGGAAGATCAGGGCGAGAAGTCCGAATTCCGGCGTATAGACCCAGGTGAAGACCACGCCGACGGCAACCGAAGCCAGCACCAGCGGAATGAAGAACAGCGATTTGAGCAGGCGCATGCCGCGGATTTTCTGGTTGACGAGCAGCGCAATGGCGAGGCCGACCGGCGGCGCCAGCATGAACATTACCAACCAGATCAGATTGTTCTTCAGCGAAACATAGAACTGTGGATCGGCGAACAATTCGCGGTAGTTGCCAAGGCCGATCCAGACCATCGGGCTGAAGCCGTCCCATTCGTGCAGGCTGATCCATAGGCTCTCGACCGCAGAGGCCAGAATGACGACGGAAAACAGCACAGCGGCTGGCAGAATCAGAAGTGTCGGTGTCAGCCACCAGCGATGGCGGCGCCAAAGCTTCGTCATTTTGGGAGACCTCATTCACGGAATGCATCGGGGAGCAGAGCACGAACCCCGCTCCCCTCCGCTGGGAGGCGCTAGATCTTGAAGATCCGGCGACGGGTTCCCTCGAGACGCTGAAGAATGGCGTCCCGGCGATCCGGCTTGGCCATGAATTCCTGGAAGCCGACCAGGCCGGCCTGGGCCATGTCGGGATCAGTATCGCGGTCGTAATATTGCGACGTGCCGGCCACCGTCTTCAGGCTTTCCACAGCCGCGTTGACCAGCGGGTCCTTGCTGGCCGGAAGGTCGTTGCGCGGCGGAACGTTGCCGCCGGGTTCCAGATAGGGGCCGAAATTTTCCGGCTGGTAGAAGAAGGCGAGGAACTCGCGGGCACCCGCCTTGTTCTTGGCGTTGGCCGGGATGTGGACCGAATTGACCGAGAATTCTTCGTAGCGGTCGAGGGCGCCGTCAATCTTCGGGAAAGGGGCGAATGTCAGCTGCTCGAGATCCTGCTCAGGGAAAGTAGCTTTCACGAAGGCACCGAGGTTCATCATGCCGGCCTTCTTCTGGGCGAGGAAGGCGCCGGCCTCCTGCCAGCCGAACGACGTCTGATCCGGGGTGAAGAAACCCTGCTTGATCAGCTCTTCCCAGTGGTCGAAAACAGGCGTCAGCGCCGGGTCGGTGTAAGCCATCTTGCCGTTCATCAAGGCAAAATGCTTGTCGAGACCGTTGATCCGCAGGTTCATCTGGTCGAACCATCCGGCCGCCGGCCAGAGTTCCTTGGTGCCGATGCTGACGGGAATAAGGCCGGCAGCCTTGGACTTCTGGCCGTAAGCAAGGAATTCGTCCCAGGTCGCCGGCACCGTCAGTCCGTGCTCGGCAAAGACGTCCTTGCGATAGAACATGCCCCACATCGTGCCGCCAGTCGGCAGGCCATACTGCTTGCCGTCGACAGTGACGGCACCGGTCGTGGCACCCAGCACGTCCTTGTACTTTTCCTTCTCGAACAGATCCGAGATGTCGTCGAACAGGCCGCGGGTGACGAAGGCGCGCATGCGGTTTCCGGAGAACCAGAAGCAGACATCCGGCGCGCCGGCGACAAGGTAGTTGCGGATCGCGGTCTTGTGGGCCTCGTGATCCATATTGTTGATCACAACCTTGGTGCCGGACTGCTTCTCGAAATCGGCCGCGATGCGCCGCAAGATCCGCAGGGCATCGGCATTGTTTTCGTCTGAAATGATGGTGACTTCGCTCGACTGGCTGAGTGCCGGCATCGGGAAGCCCGCGAGAGCTCCAGCAGAAATGCCCCCGGCTCCCTTCAGGAAATTGCGCCGCGTCGACGGCTTTTCAATCCACTTGAACGTCATTGTTACTCCTCCCGTGTTGTCAATTCTCTACTGGCACACCGGCCGGCGCGGTTGTTCTTCTCAACGGCACGGCTCACCTCCCGGGCAAGGGAACATGCTTGCCCGCTGCTTCAGAGCGCGGTGACATTGCTAACCGGATTAATTTCGCTGACCCCCGGTTCGGGTGTTGAACAGTCGGGCAAACTTACGCATATGTTTTCTCGAGAGGCAATAATTAATTTACAAAATTAAGAAAGCAGATCCGTGAAGCTCAAGGGTGACCCGAGCACGACTCGGGCGATGAACCGCAGACTGATCCTCAATCTCTTGCGGCAGCAAGGAGCGCGCAGCCGGGCCGACATAGCGTCAGTTACCGGCCTTAGTCCGGCAGCGGTCACCTTCGTCGTGGCCGACCTCATCGAGGATGGCCTGCTGATCGAAGGCAAGACAGTCGTGGGATCGGCTGGGCGCCGCCCTATCCCGGTGGATATCAACTATGCCAACGGCCTTGCCATAGGTTTCAAGCTGATGGTCGGATCGGTCGAATGCGTGGTCACCGATCTTGCGACCAATCCGCTGGGGTCTCTGCGCGTCAAGCTCTCGGACAGCGATCCCGACCATATCATAGCGACCTTGGCCAAGGCGGTACCGGAGCTGATTTCCATTGTCGATCGGCCCGCTGCCAAGCTTGCCGGGATCGGCGTTTCAATGCCTGGCGTCATAGACAACCAGAAGGCTGTGTGTATCCGCAGCAATCGCTACAACTGGGACAACGTTCCCCTTGGCCCGATGCTGGCCGAACTGGTAGACGTCCCCGTGTGGCTTGAGGACGACACCAATGCCTATGCCATTGCCCAGCAACTCTTCGGCCTCGGACGCCAGCACCGCAATATGGCTGTGCTGGCGATCGGCGTCGGAATCGGCTGCGCGCTCGTCTTCGATGGCAAACTCTATCGCGGCGCGAACGGTGCCGCCGGCAAGTTCGGCCACAGCTCTTATGAAGAGAACGGCCGCCTTTGCGAGTGCGGAAAACGCGGCTGCTTGATGGCCTATTACGCCGAGCCGGCGATCCTGCGCACCTGGCGCGAAGCCACCGGGCACGACGAAACGGATAGCAAAGTCAGCCTTATGGCAGCCTTGGCAGACCGCGAACCGCGAGCCGTCGCCATTCTCGAAGAAGCCGGACATGGCATCGGCCGGCATCTCGCCAATCTTGTCAACATCACCGACCCGGAGGTCATTGTCGTCGGCGGTGAAGCCGTGTCGTTTGGCGATGCGCTGTTTGGCCCAATGCGGCTGACGCTTGGGAAAAATACCTTTCGCGCGGCACCACCAATGCTGCTGGACTGGGAGGACAATTCCTGGGCAAGGGGAGCGGCTGCTCTCGTAACGCAGAAACTCTTTGATTTCGAAACATCTGCCGGCAACGCCGCTCCGCTTTCAAAGCCGGCCCTATGGTCGGCATAGGTGAGTGAAACAGACAGCCCTGCGCCTCAGGCCGCCCGAACGCTGCGCGCTCCACGCGCCCAGGCCGGCAGCCAATCGCCATGCGCAACCAGCAAATCATCGACCAGCGACCATATCTGGTCGAGGTCGAGCTCGGCCGCCGTGTGCGGGTCCATCATCGCCGCGTGGTAGATGTGCTCGCGGTTCTCGGTCATCAGCGCCTGGACCGTCAGCTCCTGGACGTTGATATTGGTGCGGATCAGCGCGGTGAGCTGCACCGGCAGGTCGCCAATGAACGTGGGTTGAATGCCGGAGGCGTCGACGAGGCATGGCACCTCGGCTGCGCAATTATACGGCAATGACGTGATGCAGCCATTGTTGCGGACGTTGCCGTAGATCACCGACGGCTCACCGGTCCAGACCGAGTTCATGATCGAGGACGCATATTCCTTCGACTGCTCCACTTCGATCTTGTCAGCCGAGCGATAGGCTTCCGCTTGCCCCTTCCAGCGTTCGATCTGCTCGATGCAGCGCTTCGGGTATTCGTCGAGCGGGATACTGAATTTCTCGATCAGATCCTCGCGCCCGTCCTTGATGAAATAGGGCGTGTATTCCGCGAAATGTTCGGAGCTCTCGGTGACGAAGTAACCGAGGCGCTTCAGCATCTCGTAGCGCACCTTGTTCGGGCAGCGCGGATTCCATCCAGGCTTCGGCGCCCGCCCTTCGCTGTAGGCGCGCAGCAGATCCGGATAGAGATTGCGGTAGGAGCCGTCCGGCTGGCGATGCTCGAACTTCAGGTAGAAGGCCATGTGATTGATGCCGGCCGAGCGGTAGCGAATCTCCTCGTAGGGAATGTCGAGATCATGCGCCAGTTCCATCGCCGTGCCTTGCACCGAATGGCAGAGGCCGACCTGCTTGATGTCAGGGTATTTCTCCGCGATCGCCCAGGTGTTGATCGCCATCGGGTTGACATATTGCAGCATGATCGCCTGCGGGCAGACCGCGAGCATGTCCTCGCAGATCTTCCAGAGATGCGGCACGGTTCTCAAGCCTCGCATGATGCCGCCGACACCGAGCGTATCGGCGATGGTCTGGCGCAGCCCGTATTTCTTCGGAACTTCGAAATCAGTTACGGTGCAGGGCTCGTAGCCGCCGATCTGGAAGGCGACGACGACGAAATCGGCGCCCGCCAGCGCCTTGCGCTGGTCCGAATAGGTTTCGGCTTTGGCCTTTACGCCAAGCGTCGAGATCAGCTTGCCGACGACGATTGCGCTTTCCTCGAGCCGTTGCGGATTGATGTCCATCAGCGCGATCGTCGAGCCGGATAAAGCCGGACGCTGCAATATGTCGCCGACGATGTTCCTCATGAACACCGTCGAGCCAGCTCCGATGAAAGCGACCTTGGGATTTCTTGCCACAACAACCTCCGGCATAAGCAATTAGGCTACCTCGAAAGCGGCTTTGACCAGCCGTTCGGTGTAAGCGGTCTTGGGATGGGACAGGACTTCGTCGACCGGCCCCTCTTCGACGATCTTGCCGTGCTGCATGACGATGACGCGGTGGCACAGCGCTCGCACGACCTTGAGGTCGTGCGAGATGAAGATGTAGCTCAGGCCCCGTTCGCGCTGCAGCTTGCGCAACAATTCGATGATCTGCGCCTGGACCGAGAGATCCAGCGCCGATGTCGGCTCGTCGAGTACGATGAATTCCGGTTCGAGCGCGACGGCGCGGGCAATCGCAATACGCTGGCGCTGGCCGCCGGAAAACTCGTGCGGGAAGCGCGACAGGATATCGCCGGGCATGCCGGCGCTGATCAGCGCCTCGCGCACCCGCTCGATCCGATCGTTCCTGGTGGCGCCCATGCGGTTGACGACCAGCCCTTCCTCGATGATCTGGCCGATCGTCATGCGCGGGTTGAGCGACGAGAACGGATCCTGGAAGACGACCTGCATGCGCGACCGCAACGGCCGCATCTGCGCCCGCGAACAGCCATGGATCGGCTGGCTATCGAAATAGATCTCACCGCTGTCCGTGGTGTTGAGCCTGAGCAACGCCTCGCCGAAGGTGGTCTTGCCCGATCCGGATTCGCCAACGAGACCCAGCGTCTCGTGCCGTCGAAGGGTCAGGCTGAGGCTGTCGACGGCAACGAGTTCGCGCAGGTCCGGCCTCATGAACGTGCCATGCCGCAGCATGAAGGAGACGCGCACATTCCTAGCTTCAAGAATAACGTCGGCGCCTTCCGGCAACGGATTTGCCTGGCCGCGCGGCTCGGAGGCAAGCAGGTGACAGGTGTAGGGATGCTGTGGATTGGTGAACAGCTTCTCCGTCACATTGTGCTCGCGCATCTCCCCATGCTGCATGACGTAGACATAGTCGGAGAACTGCCGCACCACGGTCAGGTCATGCGTGATCAGGATCACCGCCATGCGCAGTTTCTTCTGCAGGTTTCGGATGAGATTGAGGATCTGCGCCTGAACCGTGACGTCGAGCGCCGTCGTCGGCTCATCGGCGATCAGCACATCGGGATCGTTGGCCAGCGCCATGGCGATCATCACACGCTGGCGTTGGCCGCCGGAAAGCTGGTGCGGGTATTGTTTCAGCCGCGCCTGGGGCTCAGGAATCTGTACCTGCTGCAGCAGCTCGAGCGCTCTTGCTTCGGCCTGCCTGCGGCTCATCTTGCGATGCACCCGTATCGCCTCGACGATCTGGCTGCCGATCGTGTAGATCGGGTTAAGCGAACTCATCGGCTCCTGAAAGATCATCGAGATGCGGTCGCCGCGCAGTTTGCGCCGCGCACGCTCGGAAAATTTCAGGATGTTGGCCCCGTTGTATTCGACAGTCGATTTCGGCGACACGACTGCGCGCTTCGACAACAGTCCCATGACGGTGCGCGCCGTCACCGACTTGCCCGATCCCGACTCGCCGACAATGGCGATCGTCTCGCCGCGATAGAGCTGGAAGGAGATGTCCTTGACGGCTTCGATCATGCCGTGTTCGACCTTGAAATCGACGGCGATGTTGCGGGCATCAATGACCGGGTTTTCCGAACGGCCGTCATGGTCGAGCCGGACAGGCGGTGCGAAGGATTTGACGAGCGCGTGTTGCATCATGTCATGCTCAATAAGGATCGACCGCATCGCGCAGTCCATCCCCAAGCGCGTTGAACGCGAAGACGGTGACAAGCACGAAGCCGACCGGCGAAAGGATCCAGGGATAAGTGCCGATGACCGAATAGGTCGCGGTGTCTTGCAGCATCAGGCCCCAGGAGATCAGCGGCGGCTTCACCGCGAAGCCGAGAAAACCGAGGAAGGATTCGAGCAGGACCACGCTGGGGATTGCCAACGTGACCGCAACGATCACGTGGCTCATCACGTTTGGAAAAATGTGTTGCATGATGATGCGGCCATCTGTGGCGCCGACCGCCATCGCCGCACGAACGTAATCGATCCGCGCCAGTGCCAGGGTCTTGCCGCGCACCTCGCGCGACATCTGCGCCCAGCCGAGCGCCGACATGACGACGATCACGAAGGCCAGGAAGACATTCGTCGGCGCCGTCACCGGAACCAGCGAGGTCAGCGCCAGATAAAGCGGCAATTGCGGAAACGCGAGCACCAGTTCGACGAAGCGCTGGACCCAGACGTCGAATGTGCCGCCGAAATAGCCCGACACCATGCCGACCGTCGTGCCGATCACGGTGACGATGAAGACCACGGTCAATGCGATCATCAACGAGATGCGCGAACCATAGATCGCACGAGCCAGCACATCGCGACCGAATTTGTCGGTGCCAAGGAAGTGCACCGGCTGGCCGTCGGTCGAGCCGAAGAAGTGCCGGTTCGCGGGAAGCAGGCCGAGCAGTCTGTACTCCGCTCCCTTGACGAAGAAGCCGAGCAGCCGCGGATGGTCGTAGTCCGGCCCGACGACGGGTTGGAAGGTAACCGGGTCGAGGTCTTCCGAATCCGCCAGGGCATAGACGCGTGGCTGGAAGACGAAGTTGCCGTCCATGTCATGGAAGCTCATCATCTGCGGCGGGGCGAAGCCGACATCGGTCACCTTGGGATCCATCGGTGCGAAGAAGTCGGCAAACACCGCCAGCAGCACCAGAAACGCGACCAGGATGAGCCCGGCCATGCCGGTCCAGGACCGTTTCAGGCGGCGCCAGACGAGTGCGATGTAACTCTCATTGCCGCGCGGCTTGATCTTGGCCGGTTCCTCGGCAAGTGGCGGCAGCGAGGGCTCGAAAGCAAGCATCTCAGGACCCTGCATATTGGCGCACACGCGGATCGAGCATGACGAGCAGCATGTCGGCGATGATGTTGCCGACGATCAGCGTCGCCGACAGCACCATCATGAATGTCGCCGTGACATAGACGTCGCCGACCGCCATCGAGCCAACGATCGCCGGGCCGACGGTCGGCAGGGCAAAGATGATCGCGGTCTCGATCTCGCCGGTCAGCATATAGGGCAGCACCACGCCCTGATACATGACCAGCGGATGCAGCGCATTGGGCACCGCATGGCGCATCACGACCGCACCGCCGCTGAGGCCCTTGGCGCGAGCGGTCTCGACATATTGCGCGTTCAGCGTGTCGAGCAGATTGCCGCGCATCACCCGCATGTTGTAGGCGAGCCCGCCGAAGGTGGCGATGGCGACAACCGGCCAGACATGCCGGACGAGATCGACGAACTTCGCCCAAGACCACGGCGCCCCGCCAAATTGCGGCGAAAAGAAGCTGCCGATCTCGGAGACGTTGAACTGGAAGACCAGCAGATAGACGATGATCAGCGCCATCAGGAAGCGCGGCACCGTCATGCCGAGGAAGGAAATCGCTGACAGCGTACTGTCGATCCAGCTGTACTGCCTGGTCGCCGCCCATATGCCGAAGGTGATACCGAGGACCGAGGCCAACAGATGGCACACCAGCGCCAGGAGCAGCGTGCGCGGCAGCCGCTCGCCCACCACATCGGCCACCGGCTTATTGTAATAGAGGCTATAGCCGAAATCGCCGCGGGTGATGATGCCGCCGATCCAGTTGAGATACTGGACGGGCAGCGGCTTATCGAGACCATGTTCTATCCGATAGGCCTTGGCCTGCGCGTCGGCTTCGGCGAATGAGGCCCCGCCCTGATTGATCAACTGCGAGCGAATGTAGTCGGCATAGTCGCCCGGCGGCGCCTGGATGATGGCGAAGGTGACCAGGCTCAGAATGGCGAGGACCGGGATCGCCGACGCTATGCGCGTGAGCAGGAATCGCAACATCGGTCGGTCCGCTTCCTTGTCTGGCCGGTCGCTCTCTTTGAGCGTACGGAGGTTTGCTTTGTCCGGCCGCGCCAACTGGCGGGGGCCGAGGTCTCAGTCGGGGGGGGTATACCACGATGGACGGGCCCTGGTCGACCGGCCGGCCGCGGACCGCGTGGGGGAGCACGTGGGATTTGGCCGGCGT
>NZ_JAMYSY010000046.1:0-49283 GCF_040322175.1 Mesorhizobium sp. M0185
AGCACACGCCGGCGGAATCCGACACGTCACAACCGAGTCAATCCGTCGCAGCAAGATGTGTATACGCCCTAGCGCAAAGCGGGGGGAGAGGTGGCCGCGAAGCGGTCGGAGAGGGGGCTTTCGTAGAGCGCGGCGGGCCCCCGCCCGCGGGGGGGGGGGGCGGCCCCCCCCCCCCCCCAACAGCGGGGGGGGGGCCCGCCCGGGGGGGGGCGCGGGGTTTTTCGACGCGGGCGGCCCCCCCGCGGGGTCGGGGCGCCCCCGCGCCACCCCCCCCCCACTTCCGTGGGGGCGAGGAACCCGAGCTGGGATGATGCCGCGATCCTCCGGCAGGACAGAGGGGGGCGCGAAGGAACTCGACCGAGCGATCTTCCCGCAGGAAGTTCCTGCTCTTGCGCCAGACTGGCCCGGGCATTCGCCAAATTGCGCGCCGGCGCGGAAGATCGACAAGAAATTTCGCCGACATATCTCCATCCTGTCGGCCGCGGGCAGCAGCCAGCGGCAGCGAAGCCTCGCCCGACGAATTGGCACTGCTCTGGCGGTGTGCAAATATCCTGGCCGGGCAACAGTGGAGGACCGAGATCATGGCCGATGCCGGAATGCTGCGCTTCCATGTTCCGGAACCGGAAGTGCGGCCGGGCGGGACGCCGGATTTCTCTAATGTGAGCATTCCAAAAGCTGGCTCGGTGCCGCGCCCGAAGATCGACGTCGACCCGCGCGACATCCGCGATCTGGCCTTCTCGATCATCCGCGTGCTCAACCGCGCCGGCGAGGCGGTCGGGCCGTGGGCAGGACTGCTTTCGGACGACGAGTTGCTGGAGGGGCTGCGCCATATGATGACGCTGCGCAGCTTCGATGCGCGCATGCAGATGGCGCAGCGTCAGGGCAAGACCTCTTTCTACATGCAGCATCTCGGCGAAGAGGCAGTGAGCTGCGCCTTCCGCAAGGCGCTGTCGCGGGGCGACATGAATTTTCCGACCTATCGGCAGGCCGGCCTGCTCATCGCCGACGGCTACCCGATGGTCACGATGATGAACCAGATCTATTCGAACGAGGCCGATCCGCTGAAAGGGCGGCAATTGCCGATCATGTATTCATCGAAGGAGCACGGCTTCTTCTCGATCTCCGGCAATCTGGCGACGCAGTACATCCAGGCGGTCGGCTGGGCGATGGCCTCGGCAATCAGCAACGATTCAAAGATCGCCGCCGCCTGGATCGGCGACGGCTCGACCGCCGAGTCCGACTTCCATTCGGCGCTGGTGTTCGCCTCGACCTACAAGGCGCCGGTCGTGCTCAACGTCGTCAACAACCAATGGGCGATCTCGACCTTCCAGGGCATCGCCCGCGGCGGTTCCGGCACTTTTGCCGCCCGTGGGCTCGGCTTCGGTATTCCGTCGCTGCGCGTCGACGGCAACGACTATCTCGCCGTCCATGCGGTGGCCAAATGGGCGGCGGAACGGGCGCGCAGCAATCTCGGGCCGACGCTGGTCGAATACGTCACTTACCGCGTCGGCGCCCATTCGAGCTCCGACGACCCGTCGGCCTACCGGCCGAAGGCCGAGTCCGATGCCTGGCCGCTCGGCGACCCGATCGTCAGGCTGAAGAACCATCTCATCCAGCGCGGCGTCTGGTCGGACGAACGCCACGCCCAGGCCGAGGCCGAAATCCTCGACACGGTGATTTCGGCGCAGCGGGAGGCCGAGCGCCACGGCACGCTGCATGCCGGCGGCAAGCCCTCGGCGCGCGACATGTTCGAGGGCGTCTATGCCGAGATGCCGCCGCATCTCAGGCGCCAGCGCCAACAGGCAGGGGTCTGACCATGCCGCGGCGGACCATGATCGAGGCGATCCGCGACGCCATGGACGTGTCGATGGCGCGCGACAGTCAAGTCATCGTGTTCGGTGAGGATGTCGGCTTCTTCGGCGGCGTCTTCCGCTGCACCCAGGGCCTGCAGGCGAAATACGGCAAGAGCCGCTGCTTCGATGCGCCGATCAGCGAATCCGGGATTGTCGGCGCGGCCATCGGCATGGCCGCCTACGGGCTGAAGCCTTGCGTCGAGGTGCAGTTTGCCGACTATGTTTATCCGGCCTATGACCAGATCGTCTCGGAAGCCGCGCGGCTGCGCTACCGGTCGAACGGCGATTTCACCTGCCCGATCGTCGTGAGAATGCCGACTGGCGGCGGCATTTTCGGCGGCCAGACCCACAGCCAGAGCCCGGAGGCGCTGTTCACCCACGTCTCCGGCCTGAAGGTCGTCGTGCCGTCGAACCCGCATGACGCCAAGGGCCTTTTGATCTCGGCGATAGAGGATCCGGACCCGGTGATCTTTCTGGAGCCGAAGCGGCTCTACAACGGCCCCTTCGACGGTCATCACGAGCGCCCGGTAACGCCATGGTCGAAACATGAGCTCGGCGAAGTCGCCGACGGCCATTACACGGTGCCGCTCGGCAAGGCGGTGATCCGCAGGCAGGGCGCGGCAGTCACCGTGCTTGCCTACGGCACGATGGTCTATGTCGCCCAGGCGGCAGCCGAGGAGACCGGCATCGATGCCGAGATCATCGATCTGAGGACGCTGCTGCCGCTCGATCTCGAGACGATCGTCGCCTCGGTCAACAAGACGGGGCGCTGCGTCATCGTGCATGAGGCGACGCTGACATCGGGGTTCGGCGCCGAACTTTCGGCGCTGGTTCAGGAGAGCTGCTTCTACCATCTGGAAGCGCCTGTGGCGCGGGTCACCGGCTGGGACACGCCCTATCCGCATGCGCAGGAGTGGGACTATTTTCCCGGTCCTGCCCGGCTAGGCCGCGCGCTCGTCGAAACGGTGGAAGCCTGAAGGGGGAACGATGGGCGAATATGTCATCAAGCTGCCCGATGTCGGCGAAGGCGTAGCCGAGGCCGAGCTCGTCGAATGGCAGGTCAAGGTCGGCGACCTCGTGCGCGAGGATGCCGTGCTGGCCGCTGTCATGACCGACAAGGCGACGGTCGAAATTCCTTCGCCCGTCGATGGCGAAATCGTCTGGTTGGGCGCCGAGATCGGCGACACGGTGGCGATCGGCTCGCCGATTGTCAGGTTGAAGGTGGCGGGCGAGGGTAACGTCGGTGCAGGCACGGCGCCTGTGGGCGAAGCGGTTGTTGGTGAAACCCGCCGCAGTACCCCCACCCCTAACCCCTCCCCACAAGGGGGAGGGGGACGCGCCTCGGCTCCCAAGGTCGAAGCCAAACCCACTTCGGCATCATCCAGAAAAGTTTCAACGCATGAGGGTGGAAGTGGGCCGGCGGAATCCCCCTCTCCCTTGTGGGGAGGGGTTAGGGGTGGGGGTACTGCCGCCGGTGGGGGTACTGCGCGGACCTCCGGCGCGCCGCGCCCCGAGGGCGAAAAGCCACTGGCCTCGCCGGCCGTCCGCTTGAGGGCGAAAGAGGCCGGCATCGACCTTCGGCAGGTCCCGGGAACCGGCGCGGCCGGGCGCATCCGGCACGAGGATATCGAGGCTTTCCTGGCGCGCGGACCCCGGCTCGCCAAGGTTTCCGGCCTTGCCCGCAACGAGGCGGTCGAGGACATCAAGATAGTCGGGCTCAGGCGAAAGATCGCCGAGAAGATGACGCTGGCCAAGTCGCGCATCCCGCATATCACCTATGTCGAGGAGATCGACGTCACCGCGCTCGAGGATTTGCGCGCCGCGCTCAACAAGGAGAAGCGGCCGGGCGGGGACAGGCCGAAGCTGACGCTGCTGCCGTTCTTGATGCGGGCGATGGTCAAGGCAATCGCCGACCAGCCCAATGTCAACGCACTGTTCGACGACGAAGCCGGCATCGTCCACCAGCATGGCGGCGTCCATATCGGCATCGCCGCGCAGACGGCTTCCGGGCTGATGGTGCCGGTGGTCAAGCACGCCGAGGCGCGCGACATCTGGGACTGTGCAGCCGAGGTTGTCAGGCTGGCCGAGGCGGCAAAATCCGGCACGGCGACGCGCGACGAGCTCTCGGGCTCGACCATCACCATCACTTCGCTGGGCGCCATGGGCGGCGTGGCGACGACGCCGGTGATCAATCATCCGGAAGTGGCGATCGTCGGCGTCAACAAGATGATGGTGCGGCCGGTATGGGACGGCACCCAGTTCATCCCGCGCAAGATGATGAACCTGTCCTCCAGCTTCGACCACCGCGTCGTCGACGGCTGGGACGCGGCGGTGTTTGTCCGGCGGATAAAGACGCTGCTGGAAACGCCGGCGCTGATTTTTGTGGATTGAAGAGATGAACAGAGGATCGCAGGGGCGCGGGATGAGAGCAGTAGCGATCGTTCGCGCCCCCCTCTGCCCTACCGGGCATCTCCCCCTCAAGGGGGGAGATCGGCCGTCATCCCGCCTTTCGCCAATCTCCAGCTTTGCAGGACTAAGCCGAACGCGAAAGCTGGCAATCTCCCCCCTTGAGAGGGAGATGTCCGGCAGGACAGAGGGGGGGTGCTGCCCCGCCGGCTCGTCGAACTAAGGTGCAATGATGAAGGAAATCTCCTGCAAGCTGCTGGTCATCGGCGCCGGTCCGGGCGGCTATGTCTGTGCCATCCGCGCCGGGCAGCTTGGCATCGACACGGTGATCGTCGAGGCAGGCAAACCGGGCGGCACTTGCCTCAATGTCGGCTGCATCCCGTCAAAGGCGCTGATCCATGCAGCCGAAGAGTTCGAAAAGCTCTCGCACATGGCCAGCGGCAAGAGCCTGCTCGGAATTTCCATCGCAGGACCGTCGCTTGATCTCGCGGCGACCATTGCCTGGAAAGACGGCATCGTTAGCCGGCTGAACAACGGCGTCGCCGGCCTGCTGAAGAAAGCTGGCGTGAAGACGGTGCATGGCTGGGCGACATTTCGCGACGGCAAGACCGTTGCCGTCGAGACCGAGATCGGCATGCAGGTGATCCGAGCCGAAACGGTGGTGATAGCGACCGGCTCGGCGCCGGTCGAGCTGCCATCGCTGTCGTTCGGCGGGCGGGTCATTTCGTCGACCGAGGCGCTGGCGCTGAGCGAAGTTCCGGAGAGGCTGGCGGTGGTCGGCGGCGGCTATATCGGTCTGGAACTCGGCATCGCCTTTGCCAAGCTGGGCGCCAAGGTGACCGTGGTCGAGGCGTTGCCGCGCGTGCTGGCGCAATATGATGCGGAACTGACCCGGCCGGTGGTGAAGCGGCTGGCCGAACTCGGCATCGAGGTGCTCGTGAACGCCAAGGCCAAGGGGCTGTCCACTAAGCGCGACGCGCTGCTGGTCGAGACGAATGGCGGCAAGAACGGCAAGATTGCCGCCGACAAGGTGCTGGTCACGGTCGGTCGCAAGCCGGTGACCGAAGGCTGGGGGTTGGAGCAGATCGACCTCGACATGGCCGGACCCTTCATCCGCATCGACGACCAGTGCCGCAGCTCGATGCGTGGTATCTTTGCCATTGGCGACGTCACCGGCGAGCCGATGCTGGCGCACCGGGCCATGGCGCAAGGCGAAATGGTCGCCGAGATCGTCGCCGGCCACAAGCGCAGCTGGGACAGACGAGCGATCCCGGCTGTCTGTTTCACCGATCCGGAGCTGGTCACCGCAGGCCTGTCGCCGGAGGAGGCCAAGACCCGTGGCGAGATCAAGGTCGGACTGTTTCCCTTCACCGCCAATGGCCGGGCGATGACGAAGTTGGGCGAGGACGGATTCGTCCGGGTACTGGCGCGGGCGGACAACCACCTGGTGCTTGGCATCCAGGCCGTCGGCCAGGGCGTGTCGGAACTGTCGACGGCCTTTGGGCTGGCGCTGGAGATGGGCGCGACGCTGGAGGATATCGCCGGGACGATCCATGCCCATCCGACACAGGGCGAGGGTTTTCAGGAAGCGGCGCTGAAGGCGCTGGGGCGGGCGGTGCATGTCTGACGGCTCGCGCTCTCCCCCCTTGAGGGGGAGATGGCCCGCAGGCCAGAGGGGGTCGGTTCGACTGGATGCGACCTCCCTTGCGACAGATGGAGGTTGGCGCTCTACGCGAGGCGACCCCCTCTGTCGCCTTCGGCGACATCTCCCCCTCGAGGGGGGAGATTACGCAGCTCATCCCGCAAGCCGGCTAACCATTTCGTGCTGCGCATAGGCGCGGCCGAAGCGGTTGGCCAGGAAGGCGTCGAGGGCGATGTCCTCCTGCTTGATGAAACCTCTTGCCGGCAAGGTGCCGTCGGCGAGCATGTCGAGCACGGCGCAGATCGCCGATGCGGTGGTGATCTGGATGGCGCTGCGCACCATTTCGCCGTCGCGCCTGGCGTAGATCTTGTTGGCGTAGGTTTCCTGAAGCAGTCGGCCGTTCTTGCGGCCGCTGACGGTGACGAAGACTATGACGACGTCCTGCAGCGTCGCCGGCAGGGCGCTTTCGAAAATGTCCTTCAGCACGTCGCGGCGGTGGCGCAGGCCGAGGTCGTTGAGCAGCGCCTTCATGATCGCCGCATGGCCGGGATAGCGGATGGTGCGGTAGTTCAGCGTGCGCACTCTGCCCTTCAGCGTTTCGGCCAGCGTGCCCAGCCCGCCTGAGGTGTTGAACGCCTCATAGGTGACGCCGTCGAGCGAGAATTCTTCACGCTCCTCGAGCGGCGGCACTTCGATCAGCTCGCCTTCGACGATCGCCTCGCAAGGCTCGCAATATTCGTTGATGACGCCGTCGGTGCTCCAGGTCAGATTGTAGTTCAGCGCATTCGACGGGTACTGGGGCAGCGCGCCGACCCGCATGCGCACGCTTTCCAGCGTGTCGAAGCGGCTGGCGAGATCGTTGGCAACGATCGAGATGAAGCCCGGCGCCAAGCCGCATTGCGGGATGAAGGCGCTGCTGCCGGAACGAGCCAGTTCCTTGACCCGCCTGGTGCTGACGACGTCCTCGGTCAGATCGAGATAGTGCACGCCGGCGCTGGCCGCCGCCTCCGCGATGCGCGTGGTCAGATGGAAAGGCGCGGCGCTGAGCACCGCGAATTTGCCGGCCAAGGCCGCTTCGAGGGTGCCGGCGGCCTCGATGTCGAGTTCCAGCGTCTCGACCGTTTCAGACAGTTCGGCCGCGCCGAGCTGCGCCGCCGAGCGGTCGATGAGCGTGACATGGTAGTCGCCCGTGAAAGCCAGCATCTCGGCAATGGTCGAGCCGATCTTGCCGGCGCCGACGACGATGATTTCCTTCATGACCGGTCCCTCGCACCAACGTTGGATTGATGGCTAGAATCTCAGCTTGCCTGTCGAAAGGAAGCGTGAGATTGTACGAAACGCAGTCTCTCTTTGCGCAATGTGCCGGCAGGGTTCGTCGAAATGCTCAGCGATGCCGACCTGGCTCTGCTTTCCCTGCTGCGTATCAATGCGCGCGCCTCGACCGCCGAACTGGCGCGGCGGCTCGGCGTCTCACGAACCACGGTGCAAAGCCGGATCGAGCGGCTGGAACAGCGTGGCATCATCGCCGGCTACGGGGTCAGGCTGTCGCCGGATTACGAGCAGGGGCTGGTCAGGGCGCATGTCCTGCTCACCGTCACCCCCAAGCTTGCCGACAAGGTGGTGCGCAGCCTGCAGGCGCTGGCACCGGTTCGCACGCTGCACTCGGTCAGCGGCAATTTCGACATGATCGTCATCGTCGAGGCGCCGTCGATCAGGGATCTCGACACGCTTCTCGACCAGATCGGCGCCATGGACGGAGTCGAGCGCACGTCGTCGTCGATCATCCTGTCGACGCGGATCGACCGCTGAGCCGGCTGGTGTCGCGGGCCCAGACGCTGGCGGGACAGCGCCCAGGACAGCGCCCCCCCTCTGCCCTGCCGGGCATCTCCCCCTCCAGGGGGGAGATTGGATGTCACCGCGGCTTTCGCCAATCTCCAAGGTGGCTGAATGGATGCTATCGGCGAAGCTGCCGATCTCCCCACTAGAGGGGGAGATGCCAAGTGATCGCAAAGAGGGCAGGACAGAGGGGGCGCGAAGGATCACCAAGGGCGGTGATCGTTCTGGCGTTACCGCAGCAAAGCGATATAGGCTTTCAAAATGTGGATCGATGGCGTGCAGCCGCCCCCTATCTCTCGCAGCATCGCGCGTTCACCCAAAGAACCTAGACAGGAGGCCTCCTTGCCCAAGCAGTGTTTTGGAAAATCCCATGTGCCGTTGTCGCCGGCGGTCAGGGCCGGCGATTTCGTCTATGTCTCAGGCCAGGTGCCGGTCGGCACAGACGGGCTGGTGGTCAAGGGCGGCATCGCCGAACAGACCGAGCAGGTGCTGTCGAACGTCAAGGCGGCACTGGCGCTGGCCGGCTGTACCCTCGACGACGTAGTCAAGACGACCGTCTGGCTCGAAGACGCCCGCGATTTCGGCATTTTCAACACCGTCTATGCCAGGCATTTCCCGAAAGACCCGCCGGCGCGCACGACAGTGGAGTCGCGGCTGATGATCGACATCAAGATCGAGGTCGAGGCCGTTGCCTACAGGCCGGCCTGACGGGAAAGTGGAGACAGGCGCGATGCAATTCGATCTCCTGATAAAAGGCGGCCGCCTCATCGATCCGGCGTCCGGCCTCGACGCGCAGCGCGATCTGGCGATTGCCGAGGGCCGTATCGCCGCGATCGACACCGAAATCCCCTTCGAACGTGCCGCCCGCGTCATCGATGCCACGGGCTCGATCGTCGCGCCGGGCCTGATCGACCTGCACAGCCATGTCTATTGGGGCGGCACGTCGCTCGGCGTCGATGCCGACCGGCTCGCCGCAAAGAGCGGCACCACCACCTTCATCGATGCCGGAAGTGCCGGCGCCGGCAATTTCCTCGGCTTTCGCTGCCACGTCATCGAGCGCTCGAAAGTCCGCATCCTGGCCTATGTCAACATTTCCTTTGCCGGCATATTCGGCTTCTCGCAGACCGTGGCGGTCGGCGAGTGTAGCGACCTCCGGCTCTGCGAACCGCGCGAGACGGTAGCGGCGGCTCGCGAGCACGCGGACGTGGTTGTCGGCGTCAAGGTCCGCTCGGGTCGCCATGCCGGCGGCACCAGCGGCATCGCGCCGGTCGATCTCGCGCTCGAAGCCGCCGACAAAGCCGGCCTGCCGCTGATGGCGCACATAGACGAGCCGCCGCCGGGCCGCTCGGAAGTGCTGCCGCGGCTGCGCAAGGGCGACATCCTCACCCACTGCTTCCGGCCGTTTCCCAACGCGCCGATCTTCGCCTCGGGGGCGGTGCGGCCAGATATGCGGCTGGCGCGCGAGCGCGGCGTCATCTTCGACATCGGCCACGGCATGGGCTCGTTCGATTTCGAAGTGGCGAAAGCGATGCTCAGCGAGGGGCTGGCGCCGGACGTGATCAGCAGCGACGTGCATCTCTACTGCGTCGACGGGCCGGCCTTCGACATCCTGGTCTGCATGTCGAAGCTGCTGGCGCTCGGCATGCCGCTGGTCGAGGTGCTGCGCGCCGCCACGCAGCGCCCTGCCGAAGCGATCGCCAGGCCCGATCTCGGCAGGCTTGCGGTGGGTGCGGTCGGCGACATCGCGGTGTTGCGGCTGCGTCCGGGCCGCTTCACCTTTGTCGATTCGGTCGGCGCCTCGCTGGTCGCCGAGCAAAGGCTGGTCTCGGACGGAATCGTGGTCGGCGGCAGCTGGTGGCCGAACGAGGCGGTGGACGATCTCGGCGAGACCGAACGCTTCGAAGCGCATGCGCACGACACGCATGTCGAGGTGGCGAGCCGGCATTTCGGGCGTGGCCACGATTGAGGGCTGTGCGGCTCTTCCTTCTCCCCTTGTGGGAGAAGGTGGATTGGCGCGCAGCGCCAAGACGGTTGAGGGGTGTTGGGAGGATCGCCGTCTTTGCCAAGCTGGAACACCCCTCATCCGACCGAGCTTCGCTCGGCCACCTTCTCCCACAAGGGGAGAAGGGAAGGGCCGCGCAGCCTACTTCCCCGGCGCTCCATAGACCGGCGTCGCAATGCCTTCCATGCGCGCCTTGATCTGCAGCGCGACGTACTTCGAATAGAAGCGCGACAGCGCCAGATTGCCGCCGTGGAACCACAGCGCTTCCTGTGCCGTCGGCTTCCACATGTTGCGCAATTCGCCTTGCCACGGCCCGGGATCGCCTTTCACGCCCGAGCCAATCCCCCAGCACGGGCCGACCTTGTCGGCGACTTCGCGCGAGACGATCGCCGCCACCGTTTCGTTCATCGACTGATAGCCGGTGCAGGCGATGATCGCGTCGGCCGTGAGTTCGGTGCCGTCGTCGAAGAGAATGCCTGTCGGCGTCAGCGACTTGATCCCGACGCCGCTGCGGATGCCGATCTCGCCGTCGATGATCAGATCGCAGGCGCCGACGTCGATATAGAAACCCGAGCCCGTGCGGTAGGCCTTCATCAGGAGCCCGGTCTCGTCGTCGCCGAAATCGATGGCGAAGCCGGCGCCGCGCAAGCGATCGTAGAAGGCCGCGTCGCGCGCCTTGATGATGTCGTAAAGCGCGCGCTGGCCTTGCGGCAGCAGCGCGAACGGCGTCGAGGCGACGATCATGTCGGCCTTCTCGGTGGTGATGCCGCGGGCCAGCGCCTTTTCCGAAAAGATCTCGAAACCGATCTCCATCAGCGTGTCCGACTTGACCACCGTCGTCGGCGAGCGCTGGACCATGGTCACCTCAGCGCCGCTCTCCCAGAGGTCGACGCTGACGTCATGGCCGGAACTTGCCGCGCCGATGACGGCGACCTTTTTGCCGCGGAATTTCTCGCCGCTGGAATACTGGCTGGAATGCAAGATTTCGCCGTCGAAGACCTCGGCGCCCGGCAGGTCGATGCGCCTGGGCGGGCCATAAGCACCGGTTGCAAAGACGATGTGCCTGGGCTTCAGCGTGATGCGCTCGCCGGCGCGATCGAGCTCGACCGTCCAGATTTTTTCGGCGTCGTCGTAGGACGCGCTGACGCATGTCGTGGAGGTCCAGTAGTTGAGCTCCATGACGCGCGTATACATTTCCAGCCAGTCGCCCATCTTGTCCTTGGGCGTGAACACCGGCCAGTTCTCGGGAAACGGGATGTAGGGCAGATGGTCGTACCAGACCGGGTCGTGCAGCACGAGCGAGCGATAGCGATTGCGCCAGGAATCGCCGGCCTGCGCATTCTTCTCAATGACGATGGCCGGCACGCCCAATTGCCTGAGCCGCGCCCCCAGCATGATGCCGCCGTGGCCGCCGCCGATAACCAGGCAGTAGGGCTGCTGGCTAACGCCGAGATCACGCGCCTCGCGGCGCCTCGCCTCCAGCCAGGTCTCGCGTTCCGGATCCGCCTTGTGGCGGACACCCAGAGGCCGCGCCGGGCCCTTGCGCTCCTCAAAGCCCTTGAGATCGCTCATCGCCGTAAACAGCGTCCGGCACTTGCCGTCCCTGAGGCGCATGACGCCTTGACCCCACGCCGATGACGTCTCGAAAGAAAACCAGGCCTCGATCGTGCCTTCGTTCGAAGTCGCTTCGCCGCTGAGCTGCCATCGGGCAGGCTTTGTCGTTGCCAGCGTCGCCGCCAGCATGTCGCGGATCGCGGCGCGGCCTTCCATGGTCTTGATGTTCCAGGTGAAGGTCAGCAGATCGCGCCAGTAGCAGTCCTCGATGAACAGGTTGATTGCGGCCTCGACGTCGCCGGCCTCGAGTGCTCGCGCAAAGGAACCAAGCCAGGTGGCTGCCTGTTTCGTCGGTGCGATGTCGAGCATCTGTCTTACCTAACTTCCAGTGACCTTTGCGCTGCCCTCATTCTTACCCTTTCCCGGTTCTTTGCGGGAGAGGGTGAGGGCAGCGCAAACAGTCCGGAAGCTAAGCTAAGGGCGCAGCGTAGGCCGAAGCGACTGCCCCTGCCGTCAGGCGCGCGCGCGGGCCTGATCCGAACCGCTATCCAGCCATGCAAGATCGTCCGGCGAAAGTGAAATGTCGAGCGCCTGGAGGCTGTCTTCCAATTCGTCGAGCGTGCGCGGCCCGATCAGCGGGACGGACGGGAAGGGCTGTGCCAGGACATAGGCGAGCGCGACGTGGATCGGGCTCTTGCCCAGCCGTTTGGCGAGCTCGATGGCGCGGTCGCGACGGCCGAAATTCCTCTCCGAATACCAGACCCGGACCAGCTCCTCATTGTCGCGCCGGTCGCGGCCGGCGCGGTCGGTGAAGAAGCCGCGGCCCTGGCTCGACCAGGCGAAGTTCGGCATCTGCCGGGCGGTGAGCCAGGCCTTCCATTCGTCGCTGGAGGAGGTGACGCAGCCTGCCCAGATCGGCTCCAGCATTTCGGCCAGCGAGAAATTGTTGGAAAGCGCGCCGGGCTTCTGCTTGCCGGTGCGCTCGGCATAGGCAATCGCCTCATCCATGCGTTCCATCGTCCAGTTCGAGCCGCCGAACGGACCGCGAATGCGGCCGGCCTTGACCTCGCGGTCCATCGCATCGACGAATTCGTCGACCGGCACATCCGGATTGTCGCGGTGCATGAAATAGACGTCGATATGGTCGGTCTGCAGCCGTTCGAGCGACTGGGTGAGTTGCTTGCCGATGACGTCGGGATAGCAGAGCGGCGAGTGCGCGCCCTTGCCGATGACCACCGACTGCTCGCGCACGCCGCGGTTCTTCAGCCACTGGCCGAGCAGCGTCTCGGTATAGCCGGAACCGTAGACGAAGGCGGTGTCGAACAGATTGCCGCCGGCCTCGAAATAGGCATCGAGCAGGATGGCGCCCGACGAAAAGGTGCGGAAATCCTCGAAGCCGAGCGCCAGGCACGAGGCCGGCCGCGGCAGGCCCGGAATGCTGCGCTTGGGGATGGCGGTTCCGCCGGAGCGCAGCTTCCGTCCGGAGATCGTGTTGACGCGCTTTGCCGGTTTCTCGATGTCGTATTCGAGCCCGATTGCCGCCCGCCATTTGTCGAGCACGCGCAGATTGCCGAGACTGTCGGCCCAGCCCATGCCGGGCCAGGCGAACTCCTGCTTTCCGCCGAGAATGGCCTCGCCGGCGGCGTCGACCTCAAATGCGTACAGCCAGCCGTCCTCCGTGACCTCGACCACCTCGGTGTCACCCGGACGGATGATGCGGATTTCGCCGGTGCCGCCTTGCTGGCCGCCGGCATACCAGAAATCCGCCACCTCGATGCGGCCTTTGCTGCCGACAATACGCAAGACATTGTCCTGAGCGAGCGAGATGCTGCAGGACACTTCCGCGACGATGCCGCCCGGAAAATGCAACAGCGCCGACGCCCATTCGTCGACGCCGGATTGGCCGAGATGCGCAGCGCCGACGACTTTGTCCGGCTCGGCGAAGGGCTTTCCCGCCGCGGCGCCGGCAATCAGCCGCGCCATCGAGACGGGATAACCGCCGACATCGAGAATGCCGCCGCCGGCGAGATCCTTGGCGTAGAGACGGTGCTCCGGCATGAAGCCCGGCATGGCGAAGCCGAAGCTGGATTTGATCATCTTGATGTCGCCGATCGCGCCGGTCCTGATCACCTCGACCAGCTTGGCCGTCTGCGGATGCAGCCGGTACATGAAGGCTTCGCCGAGAAAGGTGCCGGCCTTGCGCGCGGCATGGATCATGGCGTCGGCTTCGAATGCGGTCAGGCCAAGCGGCTTTTCGCAAAGCACGTGCTTTCCGGCCTCGGCCGCCTTGATCGCCCATTCGGCATGGCTCGGATGCGGCGTCGAAATATAGATCGCGTCGACATCCGGATCGCCAACCAAAGCCTCGTAGCCGTCGAGGATGCGGGCGCCGGGGAAAGCTTCGGTGAGCCCCGCCTTGCCGGGATTGCGCGCCCCTAAGGCGACCAGTGTGCCGGTGCGCGAATGGGCGACGCCCCCGGCAAAAGCCCTGGCGATGTTGCCGGGCCCGAGAATGCCCCAGCGAACTTTTTCTGGTTTGGACGTCATGTCAAATCTCCGTGGGGTGGCCGCGAGCAATCGCGATCGGACAAAAGAAAGATGGGTTAGCGAATGCGTGCGCCGGTGGCGTCGAAGAGAAGCGAGCGGTCGGCTTTGATCGACACCACCAGGTCGTCGCCGTTCGCGCGATGCCGCGAGGCCTCGCGCTCGATGATCAGTTCCTCGCGTCCGCCCCCGGTACCGGAATTGGCATACACATAGCTCACCGATCCCAAGTGCTCGGCGACGTCGGCCTTGAGGGTAAGGTCGCAATCGCCCTGGCCGGCATCGAAGAAATGCTCCGGCCGCACGCCAAGCACGACATCGCCGCCTGTTGCAGGCAAGGCATCCGACAGCGGCTTGCGCAGTCGCGCGCCGCGATGATTGACCAGTTCGACGACCGCCGCACCGTTGTCGGCCCCGACCATTTTTGCCGCCAGGAAGTTCATTTTCGGCGAGCCGACGAAGCCGGCAACGAAGCGGTTGGCGGGGTCGTCGTAGAGATCGAGCGGCGCGCCGATCTGCTCGATATTGCCGGCGTTGAGCACGACGATCCTGTCGGCCAGCGTCATCGCCTCGGTCTGGTCGTGCGTCACATAGACCATGGTAACGCCGAGTTCCTTATGAAGGCGCGATATCTCGACGCGCATCTGCACCCGGAGCTCGGCATCGAGATTGCTGAGCGGTTCGTCGAACAGGAACACTTGCGGCTCGCGCACGATGGCGCGGCCGATGGCGACGCGCTGGCGCTGGCCGCCCGACAATTGCCGCGGCCGCCGCTTCATCAGTTCGGCGATGCGCAGGATTTCGGAAGCCCGCTTCACCCGCCGCTCGGTATCTGCCTTGGGGTTGCCGGTCATTCTCAGGCCGAAGCTCAGATTCTGCTCGACCGTCATGTGCGGATAGAGCGCGTAGGACTGGAACACCATGGCGATGCCGCGATCGGCCGCCTCGACGTCGTTCACCACCTTGCCGCCAATGGCGATCTCGCCGTCGCTGATGTCCTCGAGCCCGGCGATCATCCGAAGCAGCGTGGACTTGCCGCAGCCGGAAGGGCCGACGAAGACGACGAATTCGCCGTCATCGATGTCGATATTGGCGCCGTGGACGATCTCGAAGACGCCGAAGCGCTTGATGACGTTTTTGAGTGTGACTGCCGCCATGCTGATCCTTACTTGATGGCGCCGGCGGCGATGCCGGCAACGAAATGGCGCTGCAGAAGCACGAACACGACGAGCATTGGCGCCGTCAGCATCACCGCGCCCGCCATGATGCCGCCCCAGGACACCTTGGTGAGACCGATCAGCGTGCCGAGCGCCACGGGCGCGGTCATTGCGCCCGGCTTGGAATTGATCAGCAGCGGCCAGAGATAGTTGTTCCAGGAGGCAAGGAAGAGGATGATGGCGAGCGCCGCCAGCATCGGCCGCGCCAGAGGCAGTGCGACGAACAGGAATATCCGCCATTCCTTGACGCCCTCGACCTTGGCGGCGTCGAACAGCTCGTGCGGCATCATCGAAAAACTCTGCCGCATGAAGAGCACGCCCAGCGAATTGAACAGCGGCGGCACGATCAGCGCCACCCAAGTGTTGGCGAGCTTGAAGTCGCGCGCCACCATGATGAATTGCGGGATCAGCACGACCGCATAGGGCAGCGTGATGGTGCCGAAGATGATGGCGACGACCATGCCCTTGCCGAAGAAGTTGTAACGCGCCAGCGCCCAGCCGGCCATCGAGGTCAGCATCACCGACAGGAAGGTATAGGTCACCGCCACCGAGACGGAGATGCCGATGGCGCCGATGAAATTGGTGCCGCGCTGCAGATTGCTGACATTGTCGAGGAAATTGCCATGCGGCAAAAGCTCGATGTCGGGGCTGAAGATGCCGTTGTCGGGCATCGTCGAAAAAACCACCATCATCCACAGCGGAAACAGCCAGACCAGCGCCAGCGGCGTCAGGAACAGATGCAGCGCGATGCTGCGTCCCAATCTGGCCTGGGAACGGCTGACTCTTGAGTGCGAGGTCATTTCGGTTCCCTCGTCAGCCATATCTGCACCAGCGAAATGGCAATCGCCAGCCCGGCCATGGTGTAGGCGACGGCCGAAGCGTAGCCGAAATTGAGCGACCGGAAGCCCTGGCGGTAAAGCAGCAGCCCGAGCGTTTCGGTGCCGCCGCCCGGCCCGCCGCGCTCGGTGATCAGGAAGGGCTCGGTGAACAGCTGCATGGTGCCGATGATCGACAGCACGGCGCAGAACACGATGATCGGCTTGAGCAGCGGCAGCGTGATGTAGAAGAACTGTTTGACCTTGCTGACCCGGTCCAGGGTCGCCGCCTCGTAGACATCCTCGGGAATCGACTGCAAGCCGGCGAGCAGGATGATGGCGTTGTAGCCGGCCCAGCGCCACGTCACCGCCATCATGATCACCGCCATCGCCGGGGTGACGTTGGTAAACCAGTCGACACTGGGCAGGCCGATGCTGTTCAGCAATTTGTTGATGATGCCGTAGTCGAGATTGAACATCAGCCGGAAAACCGCCGAATAGGCGACCTCGCCGACCACGACCGGCGCGAAGAAGGCAAAGCGGAACAGGCCACGGGCCTTGAGCAGCGGCGAATTCAAAAGCACCGCCATCACAATCGCCAGCGAAATCATCACCGGCACCTGGATGACAAGGATCAGCAATGTGTTCTTCAAGGCATTGAAGAAGGCCGGATCGCCGATCAGCCGGCCCCAGTTGAAGGTCGGCGCGAAGCGCCACGGCACGGTGCGCGTCGCCTGGAACGAGATCAGGAACGAATCGATGATCGGCCACAGCCAGAAGATCGAAAAAATCAGCAGATACGGCGCGAGGAAGCGATACGCCGTGGCGTTCTGGTAGCGCATCGTTTTCCTCCTTTCTGCTTTCAAGTTCTTGCCTTCTCCCCTTGTGGGAGAAGGTGGATCGGCGCGAAGCGCCGAGACGGATGAGGGGTGTTGGAAGGAATGCCGTCCGAGCCAAGCTGGAGCACCCCTCATCCGTCGCCTTCGGCGATCCCTTCTCCCCCAAGGGGAGAAGGGGAGCCGCGCGCTCGGAGCCGCCTCGTCTAGATCACGACTTGACCGGCAGGCCGGTCGCCGCGGCGATCTGGCTTGCGGCATCGTCGAGCGCTGCCTTGGCGTCGGGATAGCCGCCGGCCAGATATTTGGTCTGCACCGCGCGGATGATAATTTCGGCGTCGCTCTGGAACGGCGTGCCGCGGCTGGGGACGACCTTGGGCAAGGTGCCGAGGATGTCCTTCCACACGGCCTGGCCACCCCAATAGGGCAGGCCTTCGGAGACATAAGGGTCGTTGAGCGCCGAGATCAGCGACGGCACCAGGCCGAAGCCTTTCAGCATGGTGATCTGGCCCTCATTCGTCGCAAGCGTGTATTTCAGATAGGCGTAGGCGGCTTCCTTGTTCTTCGACACCGAGGTGATGGCGAGCGAGGAGCCGCCGAGATTGGCGGCGCGCGGACCGTCGGCGGTCAGGCTCGGCATCAGATAGACGCCCCATTTGCCTGCCCCATCGGGCGATTCGGTGCGCACGGTGCCTTCATACCAGCCGCCATACATCTGCGTGGCGACCTTGCCGGCGGTGTTGTTGGTGATCTTGGTGCTCCAGTCGGCAGAGGAAATGATGCCGGCGTCCTTCATCTCCTTGATCTTGGTCATGGCATCGACGCATTTGGGCTGGTTGACCGTGATCGATTGCCCGTCGGCGGAGAAGTAGGCGCAACCCTGCTCGTTGGAGATCATGCGGAAGAATTCGGAATCGCCGTTGAAATCGGCGTTGGTCATCGTGACGCCGGGATTGGCGGCCTGGATTTTCTTGGCGGCGGCGATGAAATCGTCCCAGGTCTTGATCGAGGACGGATCGACGCCAGCCTTCTCATAGAAGTCGCGGCGGTAGAACATCGCCACTGGACCGGAATCCCAGGGCATCGCATAGGCCTTGTCGTCAACCTCGAGCTCGGTACGCTTGAAGTCGGGGAATTTTGCCTGGTCTTCCGCGGTGTAGCCGAGCGTATGCAGGTCGACGAAGCAATCCGGGAACTGGCTCCAGTAGTTTTCGGCTTCGCCGTTCTCGATCGTAACGATGTCAGGCAGCCCCTCGCCGCCGGCGGCACAGCCGGCGATCGATTTGTCGTAGGTCGGCTGGTTGCCAAGGTCCTCGACCGTCACCTTGATGTCGGGATACTGCTTGTTGAAGCCCGCTATGGTGGCCTTCAGCGACGAAGCGGCGATATTCCAGCTCCAGATCGTGATTTCACCGGACTGCGCAAAGGCCGGGCTGGAGCCCAAGGCAAGCGCGAGCGCGGCGCAGGTCAATTTTATGCGCATTGAAATCCTCCCATTTCAGTTGCTCTCTGTTTGCGAGCGTGGCTAGACTAGGCCTCGGGAAAGCCTTGTCCGCGACAAAGGGAATAAGAAATGAGCGGAAAGTAAGATGCCGGAAAGGCCGTTTTACCAGCCTGGCGCCAGCAGCGTGGAGGGCCTGCCGCTGCTGCTGCAGATGTTCCACACCCAGCCCCTGGTGATGCTCAAGCCGCATTGGCACGCCCAGGTCGAGGTGAATTTCATCGTGCGCGGCGCCGTGCATTACCGCATGGACGGGCACGGGCTTTCGCTTTCTGCGGGCGAGATGTGCCTGTTCTGGGGCGGCCTGCCGCACCAGATGGACGAAGCCTCCGACGATGCCATCTACGCCGGCGCGCATCTGCCGCTGGTGCATTTCTTCCGGCTGCATTTGCCCGTCGAGGTCCGCAACAGACTGATGACCGGGGCGACGCTGGTGACCGACGCCACCGACCGGTCGGACGACCACAATTTCGAGCGCTGGAACCGCTATGCCCGCTCCGGCGACCCGGTCAAGGCCGAGCATGCCGTCAACGAGCTTTTGCTGCGGCTGGAGCGGGTGCGCTTCGAGCCTTACCGGCTGGTGCCCGAAACCCCGGTCGAACAGGAGATAGGCACTCCCTTCGATCAGCAATCGCTGCGCAATGTCGGGCGCATGTGCGACTTCATCGCCGAGAATTTCCTCTACGAGATCGATTGCGTCGACATCGCCGCGGCGGCCGATATCCATCCCAAATACGCCATGAGCATCTTCAAGAAATCGACCGGCATGACGCTCAATGAATATGTGAATCTGCTGCGCCTCAGCTACGCTCAGGCGCTGCTGATGCATCAGGATGCCAATGTGCTGCGCGTCGCCATGGAATCGGGCTTCGGCTCGCTCAGTGCCTTCAACAAGTCGTTCCGCAAGCTTTCCGGCATGTCGCCGTCGGATTTCCGCCGGGGCGTGGCCGGCGCCAGATAACGGCTGGATTCAGCCGATAATATCCAGGCGCCTCGGCAGGCGGTTCATCGGTGACGGACCGTTGGCGGTGATCAGGAACTGGTCCTCGAGATTGAAGCTGGCGAGACCGTCGATGTAGAGCGGGATCTCGAATGCCAGCACCATGCCGGCCTCGATCATGACATTGCTGTCGGCCGAGATGAACGGCCATTGCTCGGAAAACACGGAATGGCCGACGCTGTGGCCGAAATGGCCGCGGCGATAGGAACGCAGGCCCTGGCGCGCCAGGCTTTCGCTGGCGGCGCGATGCACGGCGGCTAACGGCTTTCCGGGCACAAGCGCGGCAAGCCCGTCGGCGAAGGTGCGTTCGGCTATCGCATGCAATTCGGCCTGTTCGGGCGACGGCGGCCCGAAGGTGAAATTCCGCGACATATCCGAGGCATAGCCGTTCACGCTGCACACCATGTCGGCCTTCAGCGGATCGCCGGCGGCGGCGACGGCGTCGGCGCCTTTTGGGCGAGCGCCCAGCGTGACGTATTCCGCCGTCGAGATTTGCTGCGACGACCCGGCGGCTGCATCCGCGACGCCTTGCCGGTAAAGCGCGACCAGCTCAGACTGACGCATGCCGGTCGTCGCATGCTGCTGCAGCCGCGACAGGCCGGCTTCCGACAGGGCGATGCCCTGCTGCAGAAGGTCGATCTCGCTCTGCGATTTGATTGCCCGCAGCCTGTCGAGAACCGGCGAGCCGTTGACCAGGGCAGTGCCCGGCAATATCGCCTGCATCGCGGAAAAATCGCTGGCCGAGACGAAATCCAGCTCGATGCCGAGCGTCGCACGCTCCAGCCCGAATTCTGCGAGGATCGTTTTCAGCTCGCGGACGGAGCGGGCAAGCTCGAAGGTCGCCGGACGTGAAAAACCGGGGGCGCGGCCAACCAAGCCGGCCTCGATGCGCTGCGCAACAGGCCGGTCGGCCGTCGCCGGCTCGAGCGACGCCGATTCGATCCAGATCGCATGCGTGCGCAGCACGGCGCCGGCCATCGCCGCCCGGAGCTGGGCAGCCTGGAAATCCGCCACCACGACGCCGATCGGCAGGTCGCCTCGCTTGGGAATAACGACGAAACCGGCGCCGGCCCGCCGGAACAGGCCGGCCGGGCCGATCCAGGCACCGGTGGCATATTGGAACGCCTCGGGCTCGCAAAGCACCAGCGCCTCGATGCCGGCGCGCTGCATCAGGTCAGTTGCGCGCTCGCGGTCGACAAAGCCGGTCATGGGATCTCCTCGAATGCACTCGAATCCGACGCCGATGCGGCGGCGTTTGACCTTAGCGTAGCTTCAGTGCCGCCGTGGAGCAGCTTTTTTCTGGAAGCGCTGTTCACCTTGAGAGTTCGTCGTCTGGAAACGAAAAAAGCCGCGGCGAACCACGGCTTTCAACGCGACAAGTGGTCTGTTTCGAATGCTTACTCGGTTTCGTCAGAGGTGTCGTCGGCAGTGTCTGCCGCGTCTTTCGCGGCCTTTCTATCCAGCGCTGCCTGCAAGGCCAGCGTAGCCTGCGGTGAGGCCGGTGTCGTGGCAACGACCGCCATTGCATGAGCAACGCCGGTCGTCGACTTGTCCTTGGCCGCGGCGGAAGTGGCGGCTCCGTGTCCCTGCGAGCCGGCCCCGGCCGAGTTTCCGCCGTTGCCGTTGCTGCCGCCATTGCCGTTGCCATTGCCATTGCCCCCGGGAGCAGCGAGTACCGGAGATGCGACAAGGGTGAGAGCGGCTACAGTCGCGAATAGACAGGTGCGCGTTTTCATAGTTCCTCCTTCGAGTCGCCCTCCCGCCAGGATGGGTTCCAGATGAAAAACGTCAGGACTTTCGAATCCGAAAGTCGGCTGTTACCTAGCTTTGTTCAAATACAGTATTCTACAAGACGGACCTTGGTCCGAAATCGATACGCAAAAGTCCTGGATTTTATCGACAGCGTACTTCGGACGACCGCAGCGGCGGGATTTTTGCTGCCGGCAGATCCGGCGCCGCTACAGCGCAGTGTGCGTCGGCTGACATGAGGCTAGGGTCGAGGAAACCTAGCTGCTCGGCTATCGGTGACTGAGGAACATTCCACATTTCGTGAAGTTGGGAGCGCAGGCGTGCTTTTGAGGTGCCAAAATGTTTGATGCCGGCGGGCTTTTGGGAGGAAGCCATGACCCGCGTCACGCCTGCATTTCGTGTTTCGTGCCGCCGCGAATTGCAGTTTGGCCTGGGAGCAACGCTCGCTTCGGCCACCGGGCTTGCCCCGGTTTCCCGCGCCTATGCGCAGGATGAGGTCAAAGACGAAGACATTTTTTTCCGGTTCGCCCTCAATCTCGAATATATATGGAAGCCGAATATTACCTGCGCGGTACAACCGGAAAAGGGATCGAAGACTCGGATGCCGGCCCGAAGGCCGGCGCTGTCGTTGGCGGCAAACAGGTCAGCTTTGACAAGCCTGCAATCGGCGAGTTCATGCGCCCATGGCGTCCAAAAAGCTAGTGAGTTCAATTGGCTCGCCCGAAAAGAGTCGAACTCCTGACCCCCAGATTCTGGTCTGAGAAGTCAAGATCTAGGCGGTTCGAACGTGTCCCCTACTCCGTCAACGCTCCGGCTTCCCACCGCCAAGGCACATCATGGTTTAGGAGCTTGGCTTAGACGCTCGGAGTGAAGTACCCAGCCCATACCTTATTCCATTCTGGAGTTTCCACGTTTTTCGCAGCGGTCAAGGCCGCCGAGAATCCGAGATGGTCAATACCAGTGAAATGATGCAGGTTCTTCTGGACCACGTGGCAAGCAGGCCGCTGAGCAGACGTAGCTTCCTGGTTTCAGCATATGGACCCTCTTTGTAATACGAATTGAAAATTGCGCCCTCATGTTTCAGAACAGGTCGGTAGACCCGCGAGGATGGTTTCGAATCCTGCGGGTCGCTCACGGTCCTCAAGGCGAGAATTCTAAGAGACGTTCAACAATGACCCAGCACGCAGAAAACGCTCGAATTCTCATGTACAGCCACGACACGTTCGGGCTCGGCCATTTGCAGCGCTGCCGGACTATCGCGCATTCGCTGGTCGAGGATTTCCGCGGACTTCAGGTGCTTATCATTTCGGGTGCGACTATCGCTGGCGCCTTCGACTACCGCGCCCGTGTCGACTTCGTGAAGATCCCCAGCGTCATCAAGCTGCGCAACGGCGAATACACCTCGCTGGAAAAGGACATCGATCTGCATGAGACGCTAAGGATGCGCCAGTCGATCATCCGCCATACAGCTGAGACCTTCCGGCCGGATATCTTCATCGTCGACAAGGAACCGCTCGGCCTGCGCGGTGAGATTGAGGACACGCTGTCCTACCTCAAGACGCGGGGCACCACGCTGGTGCTTGGCCTGCGCGAGGTGATGGATGCGCCGCATCTGCTCGAAGCAGAGTGGGCACGCAGAGACGTGATGCGCAAGATAGGCGTCTTCTACGACAAGGTCTGGGCCTATGGTCCGCCGGATTTCTACGATCCGTTGACCGGCTTGGATGTGCCCCCGGCTGTCAGGGCAAAGATGAGGTTCGTCGGTTTCCTGCAACGGAGCCTGCAGCGGAACGAGTTGCCCGGCCACCGGCCTGAGGGCGACTATATCCTCGTTACTACCGGTGGCGGCGGTGACGGCGCCGATCTGATCCACGACGTCATCGATGCCTATCAGCAGGATCCGCAATTGCAGCATAGAGCCCTGATCGTGCTTGGGCCTTACATGCCGGCGCGCAAGCGCAACAAGCTGCTCAAGAAGGGGTCCAAGATCCCCTACATCAAGATCATCGAGTTCGACAACCGCATGGAAGACCTGATTGCCGGCGCCAAGGCGGTAGTGGCGATGGGCGGCTACAACACCTATTGCGAGATACTGTCTTTCGACAAGCCGGCGCTGATCGTGCCGCGCGTCGAGCCCCGCCGGGAACAACTGATTCGCGCACGGCGCGCAGCCGAACTCGGCCTCATCGAGATGCTTTTGCCGGAAGAAGCCGAGGATTCCCGGCGGTTTGCTGATGCACTGAAGGTGCTGCCGGACCGGCCCCGCCCATCGCAGAGCAATCCGCATCTGACGCTGGAAGGGCTGCCTCATATTTCCGAAATCGTCGCGGAACTGCTCGACCGGCGAGCCGGCCATCACCTTTCGGTCATTGAAGGAATGACCTGAGTTGCAACATCGCAAGATCGTCGTGGTTCTGAAGGGTTATCCGCGGCTGTCCGAAACCTTCATCGCGCAGGAACTGCTCGGTCTTGAGCGTGCGGGGTTCGACCTGATACTCGTCGCGCTCAGGCGGCCGACCGACGAAAAACGCCACCCCGTGCATGACGAGATCAAAGCGCCCGTCCATTATCTGCCGGAATATCTGCATGAAGAGCCGCTGCGCGTGCTTCGCTCGCTGTTTGCCTGTCTGCTGCGTCCGGGCTTCTGGCGCGCGCTCGGATCGCTGGCTGCCGATATGCCCCGCGACTTTACGCGCAATCGCGCGCGCCGCTTCGGGCAAGCGCTCGTGCTGGCGGCCGAATGGCCGGAAAACGCGGGCTGGCTGCATGCACATTTCGCGCACACGCCTGCATCGGTGACGCGCTATGCCAGCCAGCTTCGTGGCCTGCCCTGGACCTGCTCGGCCCATGCCAAGGACATCTGGACTTCGGCGGACTGGGATCTGGCCGGCAAGCTTTCCTCGGCGCGCTGGACGGTCACTTGCACGAAAACCGGCTTCGATCGTCTGAAAAAACTCGCTAACGGCAACTCGTCTGTGCATCTGAGCTATCATGGGCTCGACCTTGATCGCTTCGGCAGTTTCGGCGAGGCGCGAAAGCAGCATGACGGCTCGGCTCCGGACGAACCGGTTGTCGTTCTGAGTGTCGGGCGCGCCGTTGAAAAGAAAGGTTACGATACGTTGCTGGAGGCCCTTGCCCTGTTGCCCGGCGATTTGGCGTGGCGTTTCGAGCATATCGGCGGCGGCGAAGAACTGGAACGGTGCAAGGCGCTGGCGCAAAAGCTCGGCCTGGATGGTCGCGTCTCTTGGAAAGGCGCGCTTGCGCAGGAGGAGGTGCTTGAGCACTACCGCCGTGCCGACATCTTCGCCCTGGCCTGCAGGATCACCGCAACTGGCGACCGCGACGGTCTGCCGAACGTTCTGGTGGAGGCGGCTAGCCAGCGGCTTGCCTGCGTGTCGACCGATATTTCCGGCGTGCCGGAGCTTTTATCGCCGAATGAAACGGGGTTGCTGGTTCCGACGGAAGACCCGATTGCCCTGGCACAGGCGCTGGAGCGCCTGATCCGTGATCCCGTGCTCCGCGACCGCCTCGGCGACGCCGCAGAGCGGCGCGTGCGCGGCAATTTCGATCATATGGCAAGCATTGGACAGCTCAAGGAACTGTTCGAGCGGGAGTGGCGGGCCGCCGAATGAAGCGGCTGCGCGCTTTCTTCTATGTCCAGCACCTGCTCGGCATCGGCCATCTCGCGCGCGCCAGCCGCATTGCGGCGGCTCTGGTCGATGACGGGTTTGACGTTACCGTCGTGACCGGCGGAGCGCCGATCGCCGGGTTTCCGGGACTGGGTGTACAATCTGTAACTCTGCCACCTGTCACCTCCGGTGATGAAGGATTTTCGGGACTTGTCGACCTGCAAGGCAACCCGATCGACGATGATTTCAAGAAATGGCGTTCAGAGATGCTGCTGCAGGCATTCCGGGATTGCAGGCCTGATATCGTCATTGTCGAGGCGTTTCCATTTGGACGCCGGCAGATGCGTTTCGAACTCTTGCCGCTGATCGAGGCCATCGACGCGACGTCGCCCAGACCGCTGCTGGCGACGTCCGTCCGTGATATCCTCCAGGAGCGCGTCAAGCTGGGCCGAAACGAGGAAACGGTCGATCTCATCAACAGGCATTTCGATCTTGTTATGCTCCACGGCGATCCGGCTTTCGCAACCATCGACAAGACATTTCCACTGGCTGGGGCGATCAGGGCCGAGGTCACCTACACGGGGCTCGTTGCCGCGCCGCCATCGCCCGCGGGCTCCGAGCGCTTCGACGTTCTGGTGTCGGTTGGCGGCGGGGCTGCCGGAAAGAGCCTTGTCAGATCCACCATCGCAGCGGCGCGGAATGCCAACAACGCTTGGAAATGGTGTTTGATCACCGGCCCAAACCTGCCGAAAGACGAGTTTGACGCGATCGCACGCGATGCCACGCCGGGCCTGTCCATCTTCCGGTTCCGCGAGGATTTCGCCAGCCTGCTGACCGGCGCCCGCCTGTCAGTCTCGCAGGCGGGTTACAACACGGTCTGCGATGTCCTGCGCGCGGGCTGTCGCTCCCTGCTCGTCCCATTTGCAGCCGGCGGGGAAACCGAACAGACGGTTCGCGCCCTGATGCTCGAAGAACTCGGTCTTGCAACGGTGCTGATGGAAAAGGACCTGACGCCTGAAGGTTTGGCGCAAGCGGTCGAACAAGCGCTTGTGGAACCGACGCCATCTGCGCATCGTCTCGATCTGGAAGGCGCGCGTCGCTCCGCGCAAATCCTGCGCGAGCGGCATCGAACATGGTCCCTAAACGTGGGGCCCGGTTTCGGAAAAGTTCATGATTAAACAGACGATAGATCCTAGAGCGGTTCATCGTTTCACGCAGAACCGCTCTGTCTCTTTGTTTTGACGCAATTCCGGACGGAAAGCCGTTTCCACACTTTCCTGCAAATGCCCTAACGCGCGTCGCGTCTGGTGAGATTCGTGCGACGCGCTTCAAGTCCTGTTTTTATGCGTGTCGTTGTCCCAAAACCGCTACGCGCTTTTGGGCGAAATGCATTAAACAGTTCCAATCAGCATGAAGCGCGTATAATTTTTTGTCGGCAGTTCGCCGGAGAACCGCACCTCCCGTAGCGCCGCCATTTCCTCGAAGGCTGCAAGCGAAGCCACGCAGTTGATGTGCGTCGGCTCGCTGAAATAATCGTTCGATTGCAGCAGCACATTCGTGCCCGGCGGAAGCAGAGCAAGCCAGGCGCGCAGATCGGCTATATGTTCGCAGCTCGTATTGACCATCAGATCGGGCCGCCCGGCCGCATAGTCGAGTGCGTACATATCTGCCGTCAGCGCCCGGAACCGGTCGCCGGCTTCCCGGTTGAGGGTCCGGGCGACCGGCGCGACTTCGGGATCGATGTCGATGCTATCGACCGCCGCGATGTCGAAGCGGGCGTCGTTGAAAAGCATTGCCGGCAATACGCCGTACCATCCACCCAGAACCCATATGCGCCCGAAGCGGCCGCCGCCGCTTTCGAACAGCCTGTCGAGCGCCCACATCTTGCAGGCGACCTGCTTGTGGTTGAAGGCGTTGGCGATATCGGCTTTCGGATGCTTGGCGACGACGCGCGCCAGCCCTGCCACGAGAGGGCAGTTGACATAAGCAGCAATTCCCCGCGTGAGGTCCAAGGCTTGCTCGTGCCAGTCCATGGCATTGCGTGGTTGCGTGACATCCATCATAATTCGTCTTGTATGTTGGGATTTTGGGCGACACAACGCAATCTTGCCTCCCGCAAGACTGTTTGATTCCGCGGACGTGATCATGCTGCAAGCCGCTTGGCTATTGCCCGGTGCCGGAGAGAGCCTGTTGCATCTGTCCGGATCATCGGCGTCCATCCGCCAGCACCAGCCGCGCAGCTGCGGCCTCGTGCTGCTCGGCTGTTCGCCAAAGCCTTACGAAAGCCGCGGACCGTTTGGCCAGCTGCTTTCTTCGCCGATCAACAATGCCCATGTCGTTGCCATCGACCATGCGCCGGAACTGGATCGCGCCGCCTCGCAGGTTCCTTGCATCGTTGAGCGCAGGACAATGCCCGTGCACAGCAGCTTCGAGCTTGTCGTTGGCGATGAAGAAATTGCCGATACGCCATTCGCCAGCAGGTGCTTTTACATCCTGCATCCTTCCAACTGAAGGGTCCACAGTCGCATATGGAAGCCAGCCTAGCCCGCTATATCTGGACGCACACCAAGAAGCAGCAGCTCTGGATATTGATGATCGTCGTGCTTTCGATGATCCCGTATTTCATGTCCTTCGACCTGCCGAAGCTGATCGTCAACGGACCGATCCAAGGTCGCGGCTTCGAGCAACCGGGCGCGACCCAGCCATTCATGAGGCTACACTACAACCTGCCGTTCATTGGAGAGGTCCAGTTCTTCTCCGGTTTTCAGCTCGACCGCGAGGAGACCCTGTTTGCCCTGAGCCTTGTGTTCCTCTTGCTAGTCGTCATCAACGGCCTGTTCAAATTCTACATCAACACCTACAAGGGCCGCCTCGGCGAACGCATGCTGCGGCGTATCCGCTTCGATCTGGTCGACCGTGTGCTGCGTTTTCCGCCGGTTTACTTCAAGCGGGTGAAATCCGCCGAAGTGGCGACCATGGTGAAGGACGAGGTGGAGCCGCTGGGCGGCTTCATCGGCGACGCCTTCCTGCAGCCGGTACTGCTCGGCGGCCAAGCGCTGACGGCCATGCTGTTCATCATGATCCAGAACGTCTGGCTCGGAATGATAGCGGTCGTGATCGTGGCGATCCAGATCGTGCTCATCCCGCGAATGCGGCGGCGGCTGATCGTGCTCGGGCGCCAACGGCAGTTGACGGCGCGCGCGCTTTCGGGCCGGGTTGGCGAAATCGTCGACGGCATCGGCGCGGTTCACGTCCACGATACATCAAACTACGAGCGCGCCGACATAGCTGCCCGGCTCGGGCTCATCTTCAAGATCCGCTTCGATCTTTACCAATGGAAATTCATGGTGAAGTTCCTCAACAATTTTCTCGCGCAGCTCACGCCCTTTCTGTTCTACATGATCGGCGGGTATCTGGTCCTCCAGGGGCGGCTGGACGTCGGCCAGCTCGTGGCCGTGATCGGCGCCTACAAGGACCTGCCCGGACCGATGAAGGAACTGATCGACTGGGATCAGGATCGGCAGGATGTCCAGGTCAAATATCAACAGGTCGTTGAACAGTTCACCGTTGAAGGTCTCATCGCGCCGAAAATCGGGGCATTGACGATCGACGATCCCGATCCGATGACCAAGCCGCTGTCGGCGATCAATCTGTCCATAGCAGACGATGGCGGTGCAATGCTCCTCAACCGTATCTCCCTCCAGGTCAAGCCGGGTGAGGCGGTGGCACTGGTCAGTACCGCAACAGGTGGAGCGGAGGCGCTTGCAGAAGCCTTCGCGCGGCTGAACTGGCCGGACAGCGGAAGGGTCGCTTCGGGCACCGACGACCTGCTTGAACTTCCCGAAGCAGTAACCGGCCGGCGCATGTCGTATGCCTCGTCGGATGTTTTCCTGTTCCAGGCAAGCCTCCGCGACAACCTGCTCTACGGGTTGAAGCATGCGCCGCTGACATCGGTGCCTTATGACGGTGCTGCGGCAGATCAGCACCGCTGGAACATTCACGAGGCGCGCCGGTCGGGCAATCCGGATCTTGATATCCACAGCGACTGGATCAACTATGCTTCCGCTGGCGCTACCGGCCCGCACGACCTCTTTGAAGCCGTGCGCCGGGTGCTCGACGCGGTTGTTCTGTCGCGTGACATTCTGGATCTCGGCTTGCGCTCTTCGGCCGACCTCACGCGTCACACGGAGCTTGCCAGGCGGATCGTCGAACTGCGTGCGGCGCTGCGGACCCGGCTGGAACAAGAGGGGCTGAGCGGATTGGTGGTTCCTTTCGAACCGGGCGCCTACAACAAGGAAGCAACGATCGGCCAAAACCTGCTCTTCGGCGCTGCCGCCGGCCCCGAACTGGCCGACAGGGCCCTGGCGGCCAATCCCTATTTTGCTTCCGTGCTGAGGCAAGCCGGCCTCGACCGCACGCTCTACGAAATGGGCTTGGAGATCGCCAAACAGGCGATCGAGCTGTTTGCCGACCTGCCGCCCGATCACCAGTTCTTCCAGCAGCTCGCCTTCATGAGCGCGGAGGAGATACCCGCCTACGAAACCTTGCTGCAACGGCTCAAGAACCGTCCCTACGAGGCGGTTTCGGAGAACGATCGCGCCATGATCGTCACCTTGAGCTTTGCCTATATCGAGCCCCGGCACCGCTTCGGCCTGCTGAGCGACGAGCTGATGAGCAAGATCGTCGCTGCACGCAACCGGTTCTATGAAGACCTGCCGCCCGAGCTGCACAATGCGGTCGAACGGTATGATCCTGCCAAATACATTGCCGCGGCCACCGTCATGGATAATGTCCTGTTCGGGCGTGTGGGCAACAATCATCCCGACGCGCCCGACCGCATACGCTCCATCGTCTATGACATTCTTGACGAACTGGGGCTTTATGGCGAACTTCTGGATGTCGGCCTGGACTTCAACGTCGGCTCCGGCGGCAGGCGGCTGACCGGTGGACAGCGACAGAAGCTCGATGTTGCCCGGGCCTTGCTCAAGCGTCCCGATTTTCTCATTCTCAACCGGCCGCTGTCGGCGCTCGACCAGCGCATGCAGGATAAGGTGCTGCGAAATGTGCTCGAGGAAGCCAGGCGCGACGGCCATTCGCCGGCAATTGTGTGGGTCGTGACGAATCCGGCAATGGCGATGATGTTCGATCGCGTTATCGTCTTCGACTCGGGTCAATTGGCGGAAGACGGAACACACGAGACACTTTTGGCAGGGAACGGTATCTTCAAGGAACTGTTGTCATAGAGCAACGGACATTCAGATGGGATCATTCTGCCGGTGCACGACATCGGGCTCGCCACCTTTCGCGTGGTTTGTCTCGCCATCCCGGAAAGAGAATTGATTCCATCTGGGCGTGCTCTAGTCTGGCAAACGCGAATTTTGGAAGGTTTGCGACAATGCTGCTCAAGGATGAAGTTGGAATGCTGCAACGCGTTCCCTTGTTCTCTGCCATCGAGCCGACAAAGCTCAAGCTGCTTGCGTTCACATCCGATCGTGTGAGCTACAGCGCCGGCCAGATCCTTTTCCGGCAGGGCGACGAGGGAGACGCCGCCTATGTCATCCTTTCAGGCAGAGCGGATATTCTTGTCGATTCCGACAGCGGACCGATAAAAGTTGCAGAACTGGAGCCAAATTCGATCGTTGGCGAGATCGCCATATTGTGCAACAGCTCCCGCACTGCCACCGTCAGAGCGGCAAGTCCGCTGGAAGCCCTGAGAATCCGCAAGGATCATTTCCTGAGACTTATGAGGGAGTTCCCGGAAATGACCATCGAGATATTGCGGGTTCTTGCCGATCGCCTAAGCCATACGACCGCGGATCTGATCGACGCACGAAGCGCCAAATAACGAAGGACGTGCGCTCGATCCTCGCCGTCGTGACGGCACTGTCCTCTCGCTGAGAAGATCACCCGGAGAAAGCCTGTCTCGCCTAGCGGCAGTTGTTTAGATATGATGGGCGAAGGGGTAGCATGGACGACAACGTTTTCCTGGTCAGGTTTTGGGGTGTCCGCGGCAGCATTTCGGTATCAGGGCCAGAGTTCTCTCGCTATGGTGGCAACTCAATCTGCGTCGAGATGCGATGCGGTAAGCATACGCTTCTGTTCGACGCAGGCTCTGGCCTAAGGCCAGCCGGCGCGGCGCTTCAGGCGTTGGGCGTGACCGATTTTGACCTGCTTTTCACCCATTGCCATTACGATCACATCATCGGGCTGCCGTCTTTTGCGCCGATCTATGACCGGGGCGCCCAGGTTACGCTTTGGTCCGGGCATCTTGCAGGACACATGACGACCCGGCAGATGGTCGATGAGTTCATGCGGCCGCCGTGGTTTCCGGTGAAACTGGAGGCCTGCAAGGCAAGCCTCGACTATCGCGATTTTGTATCCGGAGACGTGCTTCGCCCGCGCGAAGGGGTGGTGGTCCGAACCGGCAGTCTTACGCATCCGGGCGGCTGCATAGGCTACCGGGTCGAATGGGGTGGCGGCGTCGTGGCGGTGATCACAGACACTGAGCATGAGCCGGACAAACTCGATCAGGCGGTGCTCGGCCTGATCGAAGATGCCGACCTCGTCATCTACGATTGCACCTACACCGAGGAGGAAATGGAACGCCGCCGCGGTTACGGGCACTCGACGTGGCAACAGGGCGTCAAACTCTGTGAGGCGGCCGGTGCGCGGAGGCTTGCGCTGTTTCACCACGATCCGACACGCACCGACAAGGAACTGGACAAGATCCAGAAACTGGCCAAGGACAGGTTTACCGGCGCTTTTGCCGCGCGGGATGGCCAGACGCTCAACATTCCGGTCTCATTGCGCAAAAAGCACTGAGCTATTTTCCTCTATCTCTTTGTTTTGACGCAATTCCGGACGGAAACCGTTCACACTTTTCCTGGAATTGTTCTACCGGCGCTGCGCCCGATCAATGTCCTGATCGGAAGCCATGCGCAGGCTTCAGTCTGTGCGGTGACTGTGAACAGCCGTTCGAGGAAGAGCCAGGCCGATTCATCATGTACGAGATGGTGGGTGAGCAGGCCCACCGGTTCGCCCCCATCGAATGCATGCTGCAATTGCGCGATGATAGCCTGAACCAATAGGCCATGATCGCGGCAGCCGCGCGTGCCATGCCAATCCATGATGTCGACATTGCTGTTGATGACCGCAAGTGACGCCGGCCTTGGCGGTCCATAGACCGACAATGCCGAAAATCCTATCGATCCAAGGTCGGATACCAAGCCGGCGTCGATCCTGTTCCAGGGTGGCACCAGCATCGGAACGGCACGTGCGCCGTGCAGGCCGGTTACGTGCGCCAGCCCGCGAGCCAGATCATCGAGCACCGCCTCGCGTGGTCGATGCGCGCCGAGCTCCTGCTTCTTCTGGCCCTCGGGCGCATGATTTCGGTGCGCCCAGCCATGGATGGCGACCGTGGCATGCGGCGCCTCGTCAAGCCGAACGACAAGCTTCTCGTCAGTCACGGCGGGAATGACGGCCAGAGTCACCGGAACCGCGAATTCACCGGTGAGGTCGAGCAACCGATCAAGCGCAGGCGTCGGATCCACGGCGTCATCGTCGCGCAGCCAGAACTCTGCCTTACGGTCCGCCCGTTGCCGGCTCGCCAGTTCCTCCACCAAGGGTTGCCAGATTTGATCGGATGTCATGAGACGGGGATCTTCGCAAGAAGTTCGGCCAGACGCGCCGCTGCAGCACCGAGAGAACGTTCTTCGAGGATGAAACGTCTGGCTTCTGCGGCCATGATGGATCTTTCGTCGTTACGGGCCAGAAGCCTTTCAATGGCAGAAGCGAACGCCGCCACATCGTCCGGCGGGGTGAGAAACCCGGCCTGGCCATCCCGGACGACCTCCGGCACGCCGGCGACGTCCTGAGCCACAACAGGAAGGCCGGCGGCCTGTGCTTCAAGATAGGCAACGCCATAGGCCTCGCCGAAACCCGGCCAGACGTAAATTCCCCCACTGTAGAGGACATCCGGCACGGCGGCTGGCTCAATCGCGCCAAGCCATTCGATACGCTCGGCGGGCAAGCCGGCGAATTGCGCTTTGATCTCCTCGCGGGCAGGTCCGTCCCCGACGACCGACATGGTCCAGGGCAGGTGACCGATCGAACCGAGCGCCTGCGCCAGCATGCGGTAGCTTTCGACTTTGTCGCCCGGGCGCATCATGGCGACGGTAACGAGGCGCGTCGGACAACCCCGTGCCGGCGTTTCCCGGAATAGCGATGTGTCGATGAAGGGCGAAAGCATGCCGAAAGCGGCGTCGGGTACCGCATCTGCCAGTCCCTGACGATCCCTTTGCGTGAAGCAGATGTTCAGCACCGCCTGTTCGACGGCTCGCGCCACCAACGCTTGCGTATCGGCCCACAAACCGGTGTTGCGCCGCCTCGAATAGGAAGCTTCCGCTGTCACATAGGGGACACCAAAGGCCAACGCCAGTTCGGGCCCGATCAGGTCGGGCGCCTTGTAATAGGGATGATAGGTGAACCACAGATCGGGCTTGCCGTCACGATCCCAAAGCCTTGCCAGCCGCGCGGCTTCCTCCCGGGCCTCGGTCTTGAGCGCATCGAAACTTTTCGAATCCGGTTCGCGTAGATAGAAGCGCAATTCGGATGCCAGTTCGACGCTATGCCCTCCATGCTCCAGCGCCTTGACCAGCATCCGTGCCATCTGGCGGTCGCCGGAGGCAACGGGATGATTGGGCGACTTCAGCGGCGCATAGAAGGCAATTCGCATCGCCGGACCCTATCATCGGAAAGCCTGCGCAAGTCAATTTCGAAGCATGATCGACTTCACCCTCAAGCACTGGAATGTGCTATCTGATGCTCATGGAAACAGCTGCCGCGTCCGATCCGTTTGTTGCTTCCCTGCCGGTCTTCGCAAAGTTCGAAAGCGTTGCCGATATCGATAACTATCGGCCTCTCCCCGATGGCTGGGCGCTGGCCACCGCAGACATCGTCGGCTCGACCAAGGCGATCGAGGCGGGGCGCTATAAAACCGTCAATATGGCCGGTGCCAGCGTCATTTCGGCGCTGCTCAATGCGCTGGGTAGGCAAGATCTTCCCTTTGTCTTCGGCGGCGACGGCGCGCTCGTGGCGTTTCCCGGCTCGGCGCTGGAGATCACCCGCAACGCGCTGGCGGCTGTCCAGAGATGGGTGGCGGACGAACTGGATCTGACCTTGCGTGCCGCAATCGTGCCGATAAAGGATATAAGAGCGCAAGGCCTCGACGTTCGCGTGGCGAGGTTCCAGGCCTCCGATGCGGTCTTCTATGCCATGTTCGCCGGAGGTGGCGGCAGTTGGGCGGAAGCCGAGATGAAAGCGGGGCGCTACCGCATCGATCCTGCGCCGGCCGGCGCGCGGCCGGACCTGACCGGCCTCTCGTGCCGCTGGAACCCGATCGAAGCCCGGCATGGCGAAATCGTCTCGATCATAGCCATACCGGGGGCGTCGCGCGACTTGCGCGGTTTTCAGTTTCTGGTTTCCGACATCATCGCCCTTGCCGGCAGGCAGGAACGCGATGGCCACCCGGTGCCGGTGAACGGGCCGGACTACAGTTTGCTGCCCGCCGGCCTCGATATCGAGGCGCGGGCCACGGCGCCGGCAGGACGGCGGTGGCTGTCGAAGCTGTGGATAGTGTTCCTGATGACGCTTACGGCTGTTACGGATAGATATGGCTGGACGATCGGCAGATTCGATCCGAAGATCTACAAACGCGAAGTGGCCAGCAATTCGGATTTCCGGAAGTTCGACGATGGCTTAAAGATGACCATCGACGTTGACGCGGATGTGTTGCAACGGATCGAGAACCGGCTGAAACAGGCGGAAGAGGCGGGCATCTGCAACTATGGCCTGCACCGCCAGAAATCGGCCTTGATGACATGCCTCGTCGCATCGCCGCTGCAGCGCGATCACGTTCATTTCATCGATGGCGCCGCCGGCGGCTATGCGATGGCTGCCGCAAGCCTTAAGGCGAAGGTGCCGGTCTGACGGCTTGCGGACATCGATTTTCCGCAATATGCCTCGGGGCTCTTGTGAGCGGTGAGCCTCACCATGGAAGCGGACGGCCTGTCCGAATTGACGGGAAGCAGATTTTTGGACGCCTCACGATCGACATATGACCGCCTTCTGAACCGGATTTCGACGCGTGCCGCGCAAGTCGGCGTGATCGGACTGGGCTATGTCGGGTTGCCGCTGGCGGTTGCGATCGCACGCGCCGGCTTCCCTGTTTGCGGCTTCGACATCGAAGCCCAAAAGGTCGAGAGCCTGAACAACGGACAATCCTACATCGAGGCGGTGACGTCGACAGCCCTTGCCGGCCAGGTGGCGAGCGGACGGTTCCGCGCCACTGCGGATTTTGCCGAACTGGCCGTCTGCGATGTCATCATCATCTGCGTTCCGACACCACTGACGAAACACCGCGAGCCGGATCTCTCCTTTGTCAGGAACACCGCAGGCACCATCGCGAAGCATCTGCGTCTCGGTCAGCTGATCGTGCTGGAATCGACCACCTATCCCGGCACCACCGACGACGTGATCAAGCCCATCTTGGAAAAAATCGGCTTGCAGTCGAGGATAGACTTCTTCCTCGGCTTCTCGCCCGAACGCGAGGATCCCGGCAACCGCAGCTTTGAAGTCGCGACGATCCCCAAGGTCGTGGCAGGTGACGGCATTGAAGCGGCGACGCTCGTGCAGGCTTTCTACCATGGCGTGGTCAAGACCGTCGTTCCGGTTTCCACCACGGCGACCGCCGAGGCGGTCAAGCTGACGGAAAACATCTTCCGCTCGGTCAATATAGCCCTCGTCAACGAGTTGAAGATCGTGCTCGGTGCGATGGGAATCGACATCTGGGAGGTGATTGAGGCGGCAAAGACCAAGCCCTTCGGCTACATGCCTTTCTATCCTGGCCCTGGACTTGGCGGGCACTGCGTTCCGATCGATCCCTTCTACCTGACGTGGAAGGCTCGCGAATACGAACTGCCGACCCGCTTCATCGAGCTGGCGGCAGAGATCAACACGGCCATGCCGCGTCATGTGGTCGATGAACTGGCGAAGGCGCTGGACCGGCGCTGCGGCAAGGCGCTCAGCCGCTCGCGCATTCTCATCATCGGGCTCGCCTATAAGAAGAATGTGCCCGACATCCGCGAAAGTCCCTCATTGCGGCTCATTGAACTCATCGAGGAATGGGGCGGCAAGGCGGAATTCCACGATCCGCATGTTACCGAAATCCCGGCCACACGGGAGCATATGGCGATCAAGGGGCGTCGTTCTGTCGAATTGACCGAGGTGGCCTTGAAGGATTTCGACGCTGTCGTCGTTGCGACCGACCACGACGCGATCGACTATCAGGCGATCGCGGATCACGCTCTACTGATCGTCGACACACGCAATATTTTTGGCCGCCTCGCGCTAGCCCGAGAGACGGTGGTAAAGGCCTGACGGCGTCCGAGCCGGCGAATTTGTGCAAGGAGATTTCGAGATAGCATGAGCACAGCGCAAGCAGAAATTTCAGCCATTCTCATGGATAAGGTTGCCGATTGGCTGACCCAATCGGCGTTGGCGGGCGACGACCTGGAAACATTGGTAAGGGGCTTTTGTGAACGGCTGGCTGCTGCCGGCCTGCCGTTGAAGCGGGTGCATTTGAGCTTTTCGATGCTTCATCCGCTTTATGACGCGCTCGGCTTCACCTGGCTCCGCGGCCAGGGCCTGGAAGTGGAAGGCTTCCGCAAGGAGAACGGCGTTCATTCCGACAGATTCCTGACCAGCCCATACTACCATCTGCTCAGCCACAAGCTCGACCATCTGCGGCGCCGGCTCGACCCGTCGGTGCCGTCGGAATTTCCTGTTTTCGATGACCTCAAGCTGATGGGCGTCACCGATTACATGGCTTTCGTCCATCCCTTCAGCGGCAACACCAGTCAGGGCATGATCGGGTCTTGGTCCACCGACAGTGCTGCAGGCTTCAGCGACAGCATGATTTCGGCGCTGCTGCGCATCCAGAACCATCTCGCTATCGCAACCAAGATGGCGGTGCTCACCAAGCTTGCCGACAACATGATGACCACTTATCTCGGCGGCGACGCCGGCAGGCGCGTGCTCGACGGCCAGATCAAGCGCGGCGAGGGTGATACAATCCGGGCGGCACTGGTCATGGGCGACATGCGCGGGTCGTCAAGACTTGCCGAAACCTCCGGCCGCGAAGTCTATATCGATACGCTGAACCAGTTTTTCGACGCCGCTGCTGCACCTTTCAATCGCAAGGGCGGGCAGATCATGAGTTTCATAGGTGATGGCTTCATTGCCGTCTACCCTTGCGCAAGGCACCGTTCACAGTCCGAGATCGCCTGCCAGGCTGCTCTTGCAGCAGCGCACAAGGCCACCGCGCGCATGATGGATCTCAATCTGCGCAGAAAGCAGCAGGGATTGAGCGACATAAACTATGGTATCGGCCTGCATGTCGGCAATGTGATGTTCGGCAATGTCGGGCTTACCGACCGGCTCACATTCTCTGTCTTCGGCTCGGCTGTAAACGAGGTCCAGCGTCTCCAGACCCTGACCAAGAAATATCCGCACAGCGTTCTCGCCAGCAAAGACTTCGCCGGCTATTGCGGCGCCAACAACTGGCTGGCGCTCGGCATGGAGGAACTGGCGGGCATCAGGCAGAAGCTAACGGTGCTTTCACCCGATTTGTCGGGTACTCTCTCGCTCGACGAAGACGGTGCGCTGGAGCCGATTTACGACCGAATATCGGACGCCGAGCAGGTCATGCTGCTTCATCGCAATGCCGCGCGGCCGTCCGCGGGCGACCCGAGGAAGCTCCAGTAACCGCCACGATCTGATCCGAACGCGTTTGGTATGCAGTCCGGTCGCCGGTTCCGCCAGGGAGCTGGCGACTGTTCGAATCCAAGTTGCTCTAGGCTGGCAATGCGATAGTCTCGCCTTCTGGACCTGCCAGAGTGGGGGCTGGTGTGAGAATGAATTTGGGCGTTGATCTGCTGCGGATCGAGGATGTTGGCATCTCTTTTGCCATTATAGGGGGACCGTTGCATGCCGTGAGGCGTGCAAATCTTCGCGTCCTGCCCGGCAAGGTTACCGCGCTTGTGGGCGAGTCCGGTTCCGGAAAATCGGTTCTCAGCCAGGCAGTGATGGGCATTTTGCCGAACACAGCCCATGTTCGCGGGCGTATCCTGTTTTCCGATCCTGAAAAGCCCGGCACGACGCAGGATATCCTGCAGATGCCGCGTGACGGACCCGAAATCCGGGCGTTGAGAGGCAGCCGCATCGGCAAAATATTTCAGGAGCCGATGACATCACTGTCGCCGCTGCATACGATCGGCAATCAGGTGAGCGAATCCCTGCAGATTCATACGCCCATGGCTTGGGTGGAGCGCAAGGCGCGGACCAAGGAAATGCTCGGACTTGTCGGCTTTCCCAACCCCAAGCGCGCCTATGACATGTATCCCTTTGAACTTTCGGGAGGATTGCGTCAACGCGCCATGATCGCCATGGCGCTTATCTGCCGGCCCGCGCTGTTGATCGCCGACGAGCCGACGACGGCGTTGGACGTCACCATCCAGGCGCAAATCCTGCAATTGCTGCGCGAGCTTCAGACGAAGCTGAACATGGCGATGCTGCTGATCACGCACGACCTTGGCGTAGTCGCCAACGTCGCCGACGAGGTGGTGGTCATGTACCATGGCGAGATCATGGAAGCGGGACCTGTGGAGGCGATATTCCGCCGGCCGGGCCACCCTTACCTGAAGGGCCTGATGGCAGCCGTTCCGCATTTCGACCTGAAGCCCGGCGAAAGGCTAAAGGCGCTCCGCGAGGTGCCGGTGAATGTCGGGAACCTGCTCGGCAAGCAGACGGCGCCGGCATCGAAGGGGCCGGACGACATCCTGCTGTCGGTCAGGGATCTGACAAAGACCTTCACGATCCGCAAGTCCGGATGGTTCGGCGGAGATCATCAAACCTCTGTTCGCGCCGTGGACGGCGTGAGCTTTGATATCAGGCGGGGTGAGTGCCTGGGTCTTGTCGGCGAAAGCGGCTCCGGCAAAACCACCGTCAGCAAGATCCTCATGCGGGCTGTCACCCCTAGCGGCGGCTCTGTGATCTTCAATGGCCGCGATGGTCCGATCGACGTCTTGGAAGCCGAGGGAGACGCCCTGCGCATGCTGCGCGCGAAAATCCAGATGGTATTCCAGGATCCGGTTTCGTCGCTTTCACCCCGCATGACGGTGGAGAACATTTTGAGCGAGCCGCTGGAAATCCATCGACGTGGCAATGCCGCGTCCCGACTCGCCACGGTCAAGAGCCTGATGCAGGCAATCGGGCTCGACCCGCGCTTCATAAAGCGTTATCCGCATAGTTTCTCCGGCGGGCAGCGTCAGCGTATCGGCATCGCGCGCGCGTTGGCGCTGGGGCCTGAACTCCTGATCTGCGACGAGCCGGTTTCGGCACTCGATGTCTCTGTCCAGGCGCAGATCCTGAACCTTCTGAAGGACCTGCAGAAGGAACTGGGCCTGACCTACCTGTTCATATCCCACAACCTCGCGGTGGTGGACTACATGGCAGACCGTATCGCGGTGATGTGCGGCGGGCGTATCGTCGAGCTCGCGCCGCGCGAAATTCTGCTTAGGAAACCGGTCCACCCCTACACGCGCTCACTGGTCGCCGCAGTACCTTTCCCCGATCTCGACAGGCCGATGGATTTCAAGACGCTGAAACTCAGCGGCGCTTCCGACACCAGCGCATGGGGACCGCAATTCCGCGACGAGGGCGACGAGGATATGCTGTCGCCGCTCGATCTTGGCGGCGGCCACCTCGTGCTGGCCCGACGTTCGGCCGATTTCAGCGAGCTACGCCATTGATCAGCCGGCGCACCGTCCTTGGACTCATGGCTTCGGCATTTCTGCCGGGCACGTTGCGCGCCGGCGATCTGGAGCCGGAATTTCTTGAGCCGCAGCTGAAGGCCAGAGCGCTGCCGGCACTCGCCGAACGCCTGCCCAAGCGCCCTCGCGCGTTGAATCTCGCCGCGATGGGCCGGCAGCCCGGCCAATATGGCGGCACGCTGCGCACGATCATCGGCAGCCAGAAAGACATCCGGATGATGACAATCTACGGGTACGCTCGCCTGGTCGGCTATGACGAAAAGCTTAACCTGCAAGCCGACATTCTCGAAAGTTTCGATGTAGCGGATGATCGTGTCTTCACTTTCAAGATACGAGAAGGACATAAATGGTCTGACGGTAGCCTGCTGACGTCGGAGGATTTTCGCTATTGCTGGGAAGATGTCTGGCTGAACGATGAGCTTTCGCAAGGCGGGCTCGCCCCGGCCCTGCTGGCGGACGGCAAGCCGCCACGCTTCGAGATCGTCGATCCGTTGACGGTCCGCTATAGTTGGGATGCGCCCAATCCCGACTTCCTGCCCAAGCTCGCCGCTGCTTCGCCCCTATCGCTTGTTCTGCCGGCCGCCTATCTCAAGCAGTTCCACAAGAAATACCAAGATCCATTCCGGCTCGCCGGCCTAATGAAGGAGAACCGGGCCCAGAAATGGACTCTCTTGCATATCCGCATGTCGCGGCAGTATCGCCCGGAGAACCCGGAACTGCCGACGCTCGATCCCTGGCAGAACCGGACCAAGCCGCCGGCTGAGCAGTTCGTCTTCGAGCGGAACCCGTTCTTTCATCGAATAGACGAGAATGGCCGGCAACTGCCCTATGTCGACCGGATTGTCATGAATGTCAGCTCGTCGGCGATCATTTCCGCCAAGACCGGTGCGGGCGAGAGCGACCTGCAAGGCATGGGAATTGACTTCACCGATTACTCCTTCCTGAAGGATGCGGAGAAGCGCTACCCGGTGAAGATGCATCTCTGGAAACGCACACAAGGTTCGCGGCTGGCGCTGCTGCCCAATCTGAATTGTGCCGACCAGGTGTGGCGTGGCCTTTTTCGTGACGTGCGCGTGCGCCGCGCACTTTCGCTCGCTGTGAACAGGCGCGAGATCAATTTGGCTGTGTTCTACGGATTGGCGCAGGAAAGTGCCGATACGGTCCTGCCGGAGAGCCCGCTCTACCGGCCGGAATTCGCGAAAGCCTGGGTCGCCCATGATCCCGACCAGGCCAATGCCCTGCTCGACGAGGTCGGGCTTCAGGCGCGTGACGATGACGGCCTGCGGATACTCCCCGACGGACGCCCGGCGCAGCTCGTAGTGGAAACGGCCGGCGAAAGCACGCTGGAAACCGACGCGCTCGAGCTCATCACCGATCACTGGCGCAAGATCGGCATCGCCCTGTTCATCCGGACTTCGCAGCGCGACATCTTCCGCAGCCGCGCGCTTGGTGGCCAGATCATGATGTCGATGTGGTCGGGCATCGACAATGGCGTGCCGACCGCCGACATGAACCCCTACCAACTCGCCCCCACCGTTGATGACCAGCTGCAATGGCCGCTCTGGGGTGCTCACTACTTGTCCCGTGGCAAGGTCGGCGAAGCGCCCGATCTTCCGCCCGTGGTCGAGTTGATGGCTTTACTCAAGCGCTGGAACGCATCGACCGAAGCCACGGAGCGCGCCGAGATCTGGAATTCAATGCTGTCGATCTATACCGATCAGGTGTTTTCGATCGGCACGGTAAACGGAACGCATCAGCCGATTCTGGCATCCTCGCGGCTGCGCAATCTGCCTGACAAGGCGCTCTACGGCTACGACCCGACCGCCTATTTCGGTGTCTATATGCCGGATACATTCTGGCTTGGAGAGTCCTGAGCGTGCTTCGATATTTTGTCTGGCGTATCGCCGTGATGGTTCCAACGCTGCTGGTCATATCGGCACTGGTGTTCACGATCATCGAACTTCCCCCAGGCGACTATTTCGACAGCTATGTTGCCGAGCTTCGGGCTCAGGGCGAAGCGGTGGATTCCGATCGCATCGAGATGATGCGCAAGGAATATGGTTTCGACAAGCCACCGGTCATTCGCTACTTCTACTGGGTCGGCGGGATGCTGCACGGCGATTTCGGCTATTCCTTCGAATATGAGCTGCCGGTTCGCGACGTCGTCGGGGACCGAATGTGGCTGACGGTGCTGGTTTCCTTCGTCACGATCATCTTTACCTGGCTCATCGCCTTTCCGATCGGCATGTACTCCGCCACGCATCAATACAGCTGGGGCGACTACGGCCTGACTTTCTTCGGCCTTCTCGGCCTTGCGATTCCGAACTTCATGCTGGCGCTGATCCTGATGTATTTCGCCAACATCTGGTTCGGCACGTCTATCGGCCATCTCATGGACCAGCAATATCTCGGCGAGCCGATGAGCTGGGCCAAGGCGAAATCGATCCTCGCCCATCTCTGGATTCCGGTCTTGATCATCGGAACCGGGGGCACGGCAAGCATGATCCGGCGGCTGCGCGCCAATCTGCTCGATGAGCTACATAAGCAATATGTCGTGACCGCGCACGCCAAAGGCCTTCATCCCTTCAGGGCGCTGGTCAAATATCCGCTGCGCATGGCGCTCAATTTCTTCATTTCGGATATCGGCTCTATCCTGCCGGCCATCATCTCCGGTGCCGAAATCACGGCGATCGTGCTGTCTTTGGAAACGACCGGGCCGATGCTGATCAAGGCGCTGCAAAGCCAGGACATGTATCTCGCAGGGTCGTTCCTGATGTTCCTCGCCTTCCTGACAGTCATCGGCGTCCTGATTTCCGACCTGGCGCTGGCGCTACTTGATCCGCGAATTCGTTTGCAAGGCGGCAGCACCAAATGAACACGCAATCGCCGCTGCCCGCTCCGGGTGCCCCACTGCAACACTACGTTTCCATCGAGCCCTTTGACCTGCAGTCGGTCGAGGCGATGACGCCGGAGCAGGAGAAGGTCTTTCAGGCGTCGCAGTTGCGGCTGATGTGGTGGAAATTCCGTCGGCACCGGCTTGCCCTTGTATCCGGCATATTCCTGGCAGCGCTTTATTTCGGGATACTGATCTGCGAGTTCCTGGCGCCCTACGATCTGCACACGCGCAACATGGACTACATCTATTCACCGCCGCAGCGGGTGCACCTGTTCCACAACGGCGAGTTCGTCGGGCCGTTCGTCTATGGCCGCCAGATGACGCTGGATATGGACACGCTCAAGCGGAACTACGTCGAGAAACAGGATGATGTTCAGCGGATCCGTTTCTTCTGCAAGGGCGACAGTTACCGGTTCTGGGGCCTTATCGAAGGCGACAGGCATTTTGTCTGCCCTGCCGAAAACGGCCAACTCTTTCTGGCCGGCACTGACAGGCTGGGGCGCGATGTGCTCTCGCGCATCATCTATGGCGCACGTATTTCACTGACAATCGGCCTCGTCGGCATCAGTTTCAGCTTCCTGCTCGGCATTGTCATCGGCGGACTGGCCGGCTATCACGGCGGTATCTTCGACCTGATCGTCCAACGGATAATCGAAGTTCTGCAATCGATCCCCAGCATTCCGCTATGGCTGGCTCTGGCGGCGATCATGCCGATAACCTGGAGTCCGATCCTGATCTATTTCGGCATCACCGTCATCCTCGGGCTGCTCGACTGGACCGGACTGGCGCGGGCCGTGCGTTCAAAGCTTCTAGCCTTGCGCGAGGAGGATTATGTTCTGGCCGCGCAATTGATGGGCGCCAGAAGCAGCCGCATCATCGGGCGGCATCTCATTCCCGGCTTCATGTCGCATCTGATCGCGACGGCGACGATCTCCATACCCGGCATGATCCTGGGCGAGACGGCGCTGAGCTTCCTCGGGCTCGGCCTGAGGGCGCCGATAACCAGCTGGGGCATCCTGCTCACCGAGGCGCGCAGCGTCAGCGTGATCGCGTTCTATCCATGGCTGCTTTTGCCGATGCTTCCCGTCGTTCTCGTCATCTTGGCGTTCAACTTCCTCGGCGACGGGTTGCGGGACGCCGCGGACCCCTACAAGTGACAGCGCTATTCCGCCGCGCGCAGTGCCGCCGACTCCACCCGGTATGATCCTTGTCGGCAACTGTTCGCTTGTTGCAGTGTTCATCGTCCGCGTCTACACGCGGCAAGACTCGATCGGGGTTTAACACGTCGGCCTCGGGTTTCAGCCGCGAAACGCTCTGGTCGGGGGGCAGTTGATTTCGTGAACTGGTTCTGGACATACAATCGCACATGAGTCGCCTTGACAGTTTCATCCGGAGGATGACCGCACAGCGCGACATACTTGATCATGTCTGCGCCGAGGTGGCGAAGATGGAGGGGCCCGTGCTCGAGCTCGGCCTCGGCAATGGCCGGACGTTCCACCATCTGCGCGAGCGCCTGCCCGGACGCCGGATCGTAGCGTTCGACCGCGCACTTGCCGCACACGCCAGCTCAATTCCCGAAGCTGAAAACCTCGTGCTCGGCGAAATACGCGAGACGGCGAGCAGGTTCATTGGCATCGACGCCGCTCTTGTTCATGCCGACATCGGCACCGGCTATGAAGATCGCGATGCAGTGACCTCTACCTGGCTTCCCGATCTGACCGCGCGCCTGCTTCGCGTCGGCGGCATCGCGGTCAGCGGCACGCCGCTCGATCACCCGCAGTTGCAACGCCTCCCGCCGCCACCTTCGGTTCCCGCCGATCGTTATTTTATCTGTAGGCGCGTGTGAGGGGCCGGGACGAGCCAAATCTTCAGGGGCCAAGCCTTCAGGGGATCGTGTATACTGCTATCTCCCGGTCAATGCCGCGCAGCGAGACCTCGTGGGGCACGGGCGTCAGCGCGTTCCTGTGCAAGAGATCGGCGGTGAGATTGTCGTCGACCACCGCTCGAGTGGCGAAGATCGCCTGTGCGTTGGCAAGGTTCTGGACCCGCGAAGCAATGTTGACCGTCTGGCCGAAATAGTCCTGTCGCTCATTCATAGACACGGCGATGCAGGGGCCGGCATGGACTCCGATCTTGAGCAGCAGATCCTCGCGCCCGCTCTTGTCGTTGAGCGTACGCATGGCATCGCGCATCCTGAGGGCTGCAGCTATCGCACGATCAGGCGTCGCGAAGGTCGCCATCACCGCATCACCGATCGTCTTCACCACCGCGCCTGCCTCCGCCGTGACGATCTCGTGCAGAACCTGGAAATGCTCGCGCACGAGATCGAAGGCTGAAAGGTCGCCCACCCGCTCGTAAAGCTCGGTCGATCCGCGCAGGTCGGTGAACAGGAACGTCAGGCTGGTGATCTTCAGGCGCTGGTTGATGTCGAGTGTATCCGTGCGATAGAGATCGCGGAACGTCTGGTTGGTGAGCAGGCGCTTGGCGGTCAGGAAGGGCCGGCGTTTTCCCAGGAAATCATGCAATGCCTGGCCGGCGATGAAGACCGTCGGCAGCACGCGGGTGTCAGTCCGGTTTTCCAGCGAAATGCGCAACGGGCCGGGCTGCATCTCCAGCGTCTGGTTCTGGACATGGTCGCGGTCGAAGGCCAAAGAGAGGCTCCGGCGCTCCTTTGTTGGTTCGCCCTTCCCGTCGATGAACTGCGCTGAATGGGTGACCGGCTCGAAGACGATGATGAATTCGGACGGAAGCTGTATGGGCAGAACCGCCTTTTCACCGGGCGCAAGCTCGATATCCTCCAGCGAGAACGCTTCCAGCTTTTTCGCGAAATCCTCTTCCGGCAGATCGACGCCGGACGCCCAGTAGATTTGGCGGAAATATTCCGCCACCGGCAGTTCGTGTGGATTGTGGGCGGCAATCCTGCGCACGCGGGGACTGACGGTGAATGTCACCTCGACCATCTCGTCGAGGGTCGGTGAATAGCCCTCGGAGCACAGCGCGCAGGTGTATTCGTCCTTTTGCAGGGTTTTCAGCGTGGCGTTGGTGTCGAGCACGCCGCCGCAGCCGGGGCACAGAACATTCCAGGAAATGTCGAAGATGCCCACCCGCGCCGCATGGAGAAAGGCGCTTATTGCGCGCTCCTCGTCGAGGCCATGCTTGCTGGCGAAGGCTGGCGCATTGATGCGGCAAAGTTCGCGGTCCTCGCCCTCCGCGATGGTTCGCTTGATCGCGTCGATCGCCTGCGGATCGACATCGGCCGATTGTCGCAGAAGTGAGAACAGATCCTGAGCTTCGTTCATCGTGCAGGCTCCGGAAAATGCACCCCGAGGCGTTTTGACCGGACCGGTCTTTGGTCCGAGTGCTCCATCTTACTTCGAAACGGACCGTACGGCCATTCGAATGGATAGCCTGGTGACCGTTCAATTTCCATTCGGCGGATTTTAACCGGCCGCAAGCAGCACTATGATGGTCCATGGCGCATTCATCTTTGGGATTTTCTCCCATGCCGACATCCGACAATCCGCCATTTCCCGCGGCCCTGCGCCTTTTTTCTGCGGTGGTCATCATCGTCCTGATCGTAGGCGCCGGCCTGTTTTTCATGCCTGCGCTGGTGAAACCGGGCTGGCCTTGGGCCGTCACGCCGTTCAATGCGCGCTTCCTCGGTGGCTTCTACACCGCCGAAATGGTCGTGATGGCGGCGCTGCTGGTCTGGAATCGCTGGTCGCCCGGCAGGCTCGTGCTCGTCATGGCCTTCATCTTCACCGTCATCGTGTCGGTGGCTTCGTTCATCAATCTCGGCTATTTCAACTTCGAGCGCAAAGCGCCCTGGCTGTGGTTTTTGGTCTATCTTGCTTCGGTCGCGGTATCCGGGCTGTCCCTGTGGCGGGCCAGGGCCCGTCCTTCTGCAAAAGGCGTGACCTTAAATCCCGCATGGCGCGGCTACATGCCGGCGGAATCCGCGATCCTTGGGCTCTATGGCGTCGGCCTGTTGCTGTTTCCCCTGACATTCAGTGGCATCTGGCCATGGCCGATCGATGCCTTCCACGCTCAGGTCTACAGCGCCATCTTCCTCGCCGGTGCGGGCGGTATATATCTCGTCTGGAGAAGCGCGCCGCGCGAGGAACTGCTGGTGCTCGGGTTGGCGCAGTTTCTGGTTGGCCTGCTTGCCATCCTCGGCGTCGTCATCACCAACGCTGCGGTGCACCGGATCGACTGGACGGCGACCGTGACATTGTGCTGGCTCGCCTTTTTCGGCTGGATAGGCATCAGCGGCGTCTTCAAACTCTACGCTGCCTCCCGGTATTTTTAGCTCGCAATCGGCATCATAGGTCAGAGACGGCTGGATTTTCAGGTGGCGTCCGGTGCATCGTACCGGGCCGATTGCCTTCGCCGGGAACGCCATGACCAGCACGACCTCGCCACCCTCCGAGAAAATCGAGCCGCTGCTGCGGTCCGTCCGGCCAAGCGATGCGGAGGCGCTTTGCGCTATCTTCAACATGCCGGGCTTCCGCTGGGGCACGCTCAGGATGCCTTTCGAGATGGTGGAGCAGGTGGCGCGGCGCATTGCCAAGTCCGGCCAGGAAACCACCTGGATCGTTGCCGAGCTGGACGGCAAGGTCGTCGGCCATGGCAGCCTGGTCGTGCAGGGTTCACCGCGCCGTTCGCATATCGGCGAGATCAATATTGGCCTTGACGATGCCTTTGTCGGCAAAGGTATCGGCTCTGCCATACTTGGCGCGCTGCTTGACGTGGCCGACAACTGGCGCGCCCTGAAGCGGGTCGAATTGACCGTCTATGCCGACAACGAAGCGGCTCTCCGTCTCTACAAAAGCCACGGCTTTGAGGTCGAAGGCCGGCATGTGAAGGCCGGCTTTACCGACGGGCAGTACCACGACCTCCTGAGCATGGCCCGGCTGCGGTTCTAAGATCCGCTGTTTGGCGTTAGCTGTTTAGCCAGTCTGACAATTCGTGCCGAGCGAACAGGTGATTGCTCATGGAGAGCTGCGTAGGATACGGCCATTTCGTCTCACGCCATCTTAATCGAGTTGACGATCTATGTGTGGGCCGGCCGCATCCAGCAAGTCTGGTCTCGCTTGGCGTTTGCACCGCAAGCGGCTAGACGGGACCAATGACCGCCGTCTTTGATCCTACCCCTTCCCCTACCCCTACGCCTCCGGTGGAAATTCTGACTGTGCTGTCGCTGCTCTGCCCGGAGGTCGTGCGCGACATCGAGCAGAACTGGAATGCACCGGTTTCCGACTACGCCCGCCATCTTTGGCGGCCGGTGGCAAGGCCTGCATCGGGCCCGGCGATCGCTGCCCGCTCGATCCTGCGCGAAGTCCTGCATCAGCGCCTCGGTATGATCATGCAGCCTGACGAGATCGGCAAAGCCCTCGACGAGTTCGAGCACAGACCGGTGATTCAGTCCGGCCTGCACTGCCTGCTTCTGATGGACCGGATCACCTTCGATGCCCTCCTGCTTGCCTGGCTCGGCGCAGTCGAAAACGGGCTGTCGGCCTTCGTCGGCTTCATGGGAACGACGATGACCATGGAGACAGTTGGCCGGGAGGGGCCGGGATGGCTCGATGTCGGCGACGACAAGGTCAACCTGTTTGGCATGGGGCGCCACAAACTGTGCCGCAAAAGCGCCTGCGTGGCCGGTCCCGTCTCCCTCAACAAGCGCGCGCTCGAAGCGGTGGGCGATGAAACGGATGCCAGCCGCTGGCTGGGCACACTGCTTGCCAGCCAGGACAAGGTGTTTGAAACCGCCGCCGATGCGCTGACTGCCCTGAACCAGGATATGGTCGCCAATTGGGATCGTGCCGGCATGGCCCTGCCGGTTTTCATCGATGATCGGGCCGCCGCGGCTGCCATGGCGCGGCATCTGGAATATGACGGCAGCCTTCTTTCCAGGCTGCTCATTGAACCCGCAAGACGCCAGCGTCTCGAACATGCCTGGCAAGAGGCCGCATCGAGCCCATTTGGCAGATTCCTGCCCAATGCCACGGACTATTTCTGGGGCATCCGCGAGGAGCGCGTGCGCAAGCTCGTTCTCGAGAACGGGCACCTGATCGAGCCCGACAGGCCGCAAGGTCTTTCCATCCCGTTCGAGCGGCCGTATCTCAGGCAGGCGCTGCTGGACGGCGTGCTGCTGCCGAACTTGTTCCTGACGTTCCTCGTCCTTGCCATATTGCCGCGCGTGCGGGTCGTGGGGGGCCTGAGACAGATTGGCTATGTAGCGCTTTTCCACTCGATCCTTCTGGCCGTGCTAGACGAAAACGCGCCGGAAGAGCGCGATCTGGCTGCGGAGCTGCAGGTTCGGGAAAATGCCTGGGGCATGCGGGTCATCGATGAAAAGATCTCAGTCCGCGAGCAGCTTGCCGGCCTGCCGGAAGGAGCGCTCTTCCCGGACCTGCTCCGGCAATACCGATTGCGGACATTTGCCGAGACGACCGACGACCTGAAACTGGTTCGCGAAAACGCCAGATGGCGCAAGATCGGCCAGGCAGAGATCAAGCCGACCTGAGCCTAATTCGCAACCGCAAGCCACGGCGATCTATCGGGGAGCCTCTGGCGTCTGATCCGGCCGCATAGGCCTCACCTGTCATTGCACCGCACCGCCCCTTGCGGAGCCCATCCACCACGTGTTCGAAATCGACCGGTTCTTGTAGGGCAAGACTTTGCGACGGTATTCCAACGAATAGTCGGGATTGACGCGAAGCGCCTCCTGCCATGCCGCGCGGGCTTCGGCGAAACGGCCCAGATGGCCGTAGCTGCGGGCCGGAAGCACGCGAGACGTCGGTGACAGCGTTGCGAGTCAGCCCGTTGCAGATAGTGTGCTGAAGGTTCTGCAAAAAGTTTTGGAGAGAGAACGGGGCTTGCTCTGAGGGGCGAGCGGCCATGGCACGGTGGTGA
>NZ_JAMYSY010000047.1:0-46751 GCF_040322175.1 Mesorhizobium sp. M0185
CGCCGCTGAGGGAGGGCGGCTACCCTCTCTCAGCGTTCCTTTCTGACCCATTCGGCAGCGAAAGTCATAAGACAAGCAATTCCAGGAAAGTGTGTAGCGGCTTTCCTGGGAAAAGCGCGTAGCGCTTTCCCTAGGGAATTGCGCCAGAATAAGAGGAGAGGGGCATGGAATTCATCACCACACGCGACGAGTTGAGGACGATCTACAAGACGCCTCGGCCGACTGACGGCTCGATCCGCAAGGAACTGAAGGCATTGGACGGCCACTGCCGTTCCTTCATCGGCAAGAGCCCTTTCGTGCTGATCGGCTCGTCCGACGGCGCCGGCAATGCCGATGTGACGCCCAAGGGCGACAGGCCGGGCTTCGTAACAGTGCTCGACGAGAAGACCATCGCCATCCCCGACCGGCCCGGCAACAACCGGCTCGACACGCTGGAGAACATCCTTCTCAATCCCTCGGTCGGGCTGCTCTTCCTCATTCCCGGCATGAACGAGACGCTGCGTGTCAACGGCGATGCCCGCATCACCGTCGATGCGGTATTGCGCGAGCGGCTGGCGGTCGACGGCAAGGCACCGCAAAGCGTCGTCGTGGTGACGGTCAAGGCCGCCTATATGCATTACGCCAAGGCCTTCATGCGCTCCGAACTGTGGAAGCCGGAGAGCTGGTACGACCGCGCGACGCTGCCGACGCTCGGCCAGATCCTGCGCGACCAGCTGGCGCTCGCCGATTCGGCCGAGGCGACCGACCGCTGGCTGGACGAGGAATACAGGGAGACCATGTGGTAGCGTGATCGGCAACGAATCGCCCAAGCCGGTCTCCATTCCTTTGCTGAACATCCTCGCCATCTCCGGCAGCCTGCGCGCCGCCTCGACCAATTCGGCCCTGGTCGCGGCACTCGCGCAAAACGCGCCGCCGGACTGTCACGTCTCCGTCTACGATGGGCTTGGCCGGCTGCCGATTTTCAACCCCGACGACGAAGGCGAGCGGACGCCGCCGCAAGCAGCAGTGCTGATCGATGCGGTCACCGCCGCTGACGGCGTCATCGTCTCCTGCCCGGAATATGCCCACGGTGTGCCAGGCGGCCTGAAGAACGCGCTTGACTGGCTGGTGTCGCGCGATGCCGCCGTCGGCAAGCCGGCCACGCTGGTCCACGCCTCGCCGCGCTCGCTGTTTGCCCGCGCCGCACTGGCCGAGGTCATGCGGACAATGTCTTTCGCGCTCTATGAGGAAGCAGCGCTCGAAATCGCGCTGCTCGGCAAGAGGCCGCCGGAGGTGGAGGAAATCTTATCGCAGCCGGAAAACCGGCTGACGATGCGCCGCGCCGTTTCGGCCTTCGCGGGCTTCATCCGCTCGCGGTGAACGCCGGGCCGTGCTTTCGTCATCCAAGGGTCTCCGCGACGGAGCTTCGCTCCTGCTCCGCCCTGGGATGACGACGCTAGGAGCTGCGGCCAATCTGTGCCGGGAACTATCCCTTGCCCCTCCGCGTCTCGACGTCGGTCTGGCCGACGAACCAGTCGCGGGCATTGACCTCCTCGAAGACCACCCAGACATCATTGCTGGTCAGGCCGGTGGCGCCGGTGATGGCCGCCGTCACCTGGGCGGCAATCGCGGCCTTTTTGCCGGCCGGGTCATCGGCAATCACCTCCTTGACCAGACGGATATTCACGAATGGCATGGTTCCCTCCCTTGCATATGCTTGGCGGCCGCTCAGTAGGTTTTGGCGCCGTTGACCATGAGCCGGACCATGTAGAGCGAGGTCGTGCCGGCGATGTAGAGGCAGTTCAGCTTGTTGCCGCCGAACACGCAATTAGCAACGACTTCCGGTACTTTGACCTTGCCGATCAGCGTCCCGTCCGGATCGTAGCAGTGGATGCCGTCGGCGGCACTGGCCCAGATGCGGCCGTCCGCATCCAGCCTGAAACCGTCGAACAGGCCGGCGGTGCAGTCGGCAAAGACCTTTTCGCCTGAGACCGTCTTGCCGCCCTGGTCGACAGTGAACACCCGGATGTGCGCCGGGTTTTGCGCACCATGCGTGCGGCCAGTGTCGGCGACATAGAGCTTGCTCTCGTCAACCGAGAAGGCGAGCCCGTTGGGCCTGACCATGTCGGTGATCACGGCCTCGGTCTCGCCGGTGCCGGGATCGACCCGGTAGACATGGCAGGCGCCGATCTCGCTTTCGGCCTTGTCGCCCTCGTAATCGGTATCGATGCCGTAGCTCGGGTCGGTGAACCAGATCGAGCCGTCGGACTTGACCACGGCGTCATTGGGCGAGTTCAGCCGCTTGCCGCGCCATTTGTCGGCGATGGTGACTACCGACCCGTCATGCTCGGTGCGGCTGACGCGGCGGCCGGAATGCTCGCAAGTAACCAGCCGGCCTTGCCGGTCGACGGTGTTGCCGTTGGAATTGCCGGACGGCTGACGGAACACGCTGACGCTGCCGTCGGTCTCGTCGTAACGCAGCATGCGATTGTTCGGGATGTCGGACCAGACCACATAGCGCCCGGCCGCGAACCAGGCCGGTCCTTCCGCCCATCGGCAGCCGGTAAACAGCCTGTCGACCTGTGCATTGCCGTTGAACAGCCGCGAAAAGCGCGGATCGAGAACTTCGTAGAATTCGCTGGCCATGGTTCCTCCCGGTAGCGGTCGCTTGGCAAGGCGCGATCAAGCCAGCCCACGATCGATATGGCAAGATCGATGATGCGTCAGAAGCATTATGGAAGCGAATGCTGGCCCGGACGGCAGGTCACATCCCGTTAACCGGCTATGCGCCCAGCGCAATGGTGCATTGCAACATCTTATTTTTGCAACGCACCATAACTATGTCATGCTCCGTATCGATCAAGGGAGGAACAACTGGTCGCGAAACGCGGCGCAAAAAGGAAACTCGCTATGATCATCGACAGCCTCATGAGCCGCGCTCGCGCCAGCATCGCCAAGCGCCGGCATTACAACCGCCTCGTCGCCGAAATCGACAGCTTCAGCAGCCGTGACCTCGCCGACATGCGCGCCGACCGCAGCGAAATGCTCTACCAGGTCCACAAGCAGATCTACGGCTGAGTCTTCGGTCGACCTATCACGTTCGTCATCCTTGGGCGTAGCGACGCAAAGCGGAGAAAAGACCCTAGCATGACGAAACGGCGGGCCATCAGCCCGGCATGGCCAGCGCCTTCTCGATTTCGGGTAACAGCAGCGTCCGCGCCGAGTCCGGCGTCAGCGGCCCTACATGCTTATAGGCGATCTTGCCATCCTTGCCGATGACGAAGGTCTCCGGCACGCCGTAGACACCCCAGTCGATCGCCGTGCGTCCGGCCTGGTCGACGCCGATCGCCTGGAATGGGTTGCCGAGATCGCCAAGGAACCGACGGGCGTTTTCCGGCTGGTCCTTGTAGTTCAGCGCGGCCATGACGAAACGTCTGTCCTGCGACAGCGCCAGCAGCACCGGATGCTCTTCGCGGCACGGCGCGCACCAGGACGCGAAGACATTGACCAGCGTCACCTTGCCGGCGAACTGTTTTGAATCAAGGCCCGGCAAATTGGTGCCTTCGAGCGCCGGCAAGTTGGTCTGCGGCGCCGGCAGGCCGATCAGCGCCGACGGCACTTCCGACACGTCGCGCCCGGACAAAAGCTGCGCCAGGAACAATCCCGCCAGCCCGAGAAAGACCAGCAGCGGCAGCAGCACGATCAGGCGGCGGCGCGCCGGTGTTTGGGTTTCCGTGCTCATGATTTTACTGCCTTATCGGAGCGCCGGCGCACGCCGGATGCCTCCAGCTCGGCAAGCTCTCGCTTGCGGCCGCGCTGGTCGAGCAGAATCCAGCCGATCAGCCCGCCCAGCACCACGGCCGTGATCGCATAGGCGGCGGTGACATAAAGCGCATGTACGCTCATGCTTTTCGCTCCGCGGCGCTTTCCAACCGGTCCGTCTCACGCCGTTCCAACATGTCTTCTCTTAACGCTGCGCCATCGGCTCCGCAATTGTTCGCCGCGCCGCAGGCATGAGCTGAAGCCAACGCATCAATCCGTTCCGTGCCGTAGCGCCAGCGCCGCCGCCACAGGGCCGAGCACGGCAAGAAACAAGGTCAGCGCGGCAAGAATGAGGAAGGGCTGCAGGAATGGATCGGGGTCCGCCACCGCGCCATAGCTTGCCGATACGCCGAAGATCAGCACGGGAATGGTCAGCGGCAGCACGAGCACCGAGATCAGCAGCCCGCCACGCGGCAACGCCACTGCCACCGCTGCACCGGCAGCACCGATGAAGGTGATCGCCGGCGTGCCTACCAGAAGCGTCAACGCCGTGGCGCCGATGCCGGCCGGCTCCATGTTCATGAACAGGCCGAGCAAGGGAGCGGCGATGACCAGCGGCAGCACGCTTCCCGCCCAATGCGCCAGGCATTTCGTCAGAACGGTCAAGGCCAGCATGTGCCGGTCGTTGCCAAGCACCAGAAGATCGAGCGAGCCGTCCTCGCGGTCGGCCTGGAACAGCCGGTCGAGGCCGAGCAGGCAGGCCAGCAAGGCGGCGATCCACAGGATCGCCGGGCCGATGCGGGCCAGCAGCTTCAGCTCGGGACCGACGCCGAAGGGGATGGTCGCGATAACGGCGAGAAAGAAAATCACGCCGGTAAGCGCCCCGCCGCCGGCGCGGATACTCAGGCGGATGTCGCGCAGGAAGAGGGCTAGCATGATGTGAGATGCTTTCGCCTGTGAAGGAATGCCAACATCAGCCGGTCATCCTCAATTCCTTTCCCTCGATCCCCAGCGGCAAATGCGTCGCCGCAACCACGATCCCCCCACTCTCGAGGTGCTTCCCCATCAATTCGCCGAATCTCTCCTCCGAAGCATTGTCCAGTCCTGCCGTCGGCTCATCGAGCAGCCACAATGGCCGGTGGCTTACCAGCAGTTTTGCAATCGCCGCGCGGCGGCGTTGCCCGGTCGAGAGATAGCCGAACGGCAGATGGCCGATGCCGCCCAGCCCGACGGTTTCCAGCGCCTCTTCAACACCCGCGGAACCGGCGCCCGAAAAATCGCGCCAGAAGCACAGGTTTTCCGTAACGCTCAGCGCCGTCTTCATCGCGTTGAGGTGGCCGAGATAGTGACACGCCGAGGCGGCCGACGGAAAGTCTTCGCCACCACCTTCGAACCGCACACGGCCTGCCGCCACCGGCAACAGCCCGGCGACGATCCTGAGCAGCGTCGATTTGCCGGCGCCGTTCGGCCCGGTGACGACCAGCGCCTGGCCATCCCCCAGCGCGAATTCGATGCCGTAAAATACCGTCTCGCCGCCGCGTTCGCCGCCAAGATTTTCGGCGATCAGCCGCATCCGTTCCCCTTCGCCGAAAGTTCAGGCGCGGCTTCGGTGCGCCGCAGCAAAAATGGCAATTCCGTGTCTAGAACTATTCCAGAAAATTCTCTATATCCGCATCATCCGTGCCAGCGGTCGGCACGGGAACCGAATTTGCGCCGAACCAGCGCGCGTGCCGCCTTGAACGGCCCGGACGCTTGGGAACGGATAGCGGAAATGGCCGTACCCGCACCTTTGCGCGTGATTTGCATGCCCACTGGCGTCCGTTCCCTTCCGGCAACCGACAGTTAGGGATCGCACGTGTCCAAATCACTCGACAGCTTCAATTGCCGCCGCACGCTGACCGCCAGCGGCACCGAGTACATCTACTATGACCTTGTCGAGGCCGAAAAGAACGGCCTCACCGGTATTGCCCAATTGCCCTATTCGATGAAGGTGCTGCTGGAGAATCTGCTGCGCAACGAGGACGGCCGTTCCGTTACCAAGGAGAGCATCCAGGCGGTCGCCGGCTGGCTGACTGACCGGGGCACCGCCGGCGTCGAGATCGCCTATCGCCCGGCTCGCGTGCTGATGCAGGATTTCACCGGCGTTCCAGCCGTGGTCGACCTTGCCGCCATGCGCGACGCCATGGCCTCGCTCGGCGGCGACCCGCAAAAGATCAATCCGCTGGTGCCGGTCGATCTGGTCATCGACCACTCGGTCATCGTCGACGAATTCGGCACGCCACTGGCTTTCGCCCGCAATGTCGAGCTTGAATATGAGCGCAACGAGGAACGCTACAAATTCCTGAAATGGGGCCAGCAGGCGTTCCGCAATTTCCGCGTCGTGCCGCCCGGCACTGGCATCTGCCATCAGGTCAATCTCGAATATCTCGGTCAGGTCGTGTGGACCAACAGCGAAGACGGCGAGACCACCGCCTATCCCGACACCTGCGTCGGCACCGATTCACATACCACGATGATCAACGGCCTCGGCGTTCTCGGCTGGGGCGTCGGCGGCATCGAGGCGGAGGCCGCGATGCTTGGCCAGCCGGTCTCCATGCTGCTGCCTGAAGTCATCGGCTTCCGGCTCACCGGCAGGCTGAGGGAAGGCGTCACCGCCACCGACCTGGTGCTCACCGTCACCCAGATGCTGCGCAAGAAGGGCGTCGTCGGCAAGTTCGTCGAATTCTTCGGGCCGGGCCTGTCCAACATGACGCTGGCCGACCGCGCCACCATCGGCAACATGGCGCCGGAATATGGCGCCACCTGCGGCTTCTTCCCGGTCGACAGCGAAACCATCCGCTATCTCACAATGTCCGGTCGCGACGAAAGCCGCATCGCCCTGGTCGAGGCTTATTCTAAGGCGCAAGGCTTGTGGCGCGATGCCGGCTCGGCCGATCCGGTCTTCACCGACCTGCTGGAGCTCGATCTCGGCAGTGTCGTCCCGTCGATGGCCGGCCCGAAGCGGCCGGAAGGCCGGGTCGCACTTGAAGACATTCCGGCCGGCTTCGCCAAGGCCATGGAGTCCGAATACAAGAAGGCCGCCGAAATCGACAAGCGCTATGCCGTCGAGGGCACGAACTACGATCTTGGCCATGGCGATGTGGTCATCGCCGCCATCACCTCCTGCACCAACACCTCGAACCCGAGCGTGCTGATCGGCGCCGGGCTGTTGGCGCGCAATGCCAACCGGCTCGGCCTCAAGCAGAAGCCGTGGGTCAAGACCTCATTGGCGCCGGGCAGCCAGGTCGTCGCCGAATATCTCGAGAAATCCGGCCTGCAGAAGGAGCTCGACCAGATCGGCTTCAACCTGGTCGGCTTCGGCTGCACCACCTGCATCGGCAATTCCGGCCCGTTGCCGGCGCCGATCTCCAAGACCATCAACGATAAGGGCTTGATTGCTGCGGCAGTTTTGTCCGGCAACCGCAATTTCGAAGGCCGCGTCTCGCCCGACGTGCAGGCGAACTATCTCGCCTCGCCGCCGCTGGTCGTCGCCCACGCGCTGGCCGGGACGGTGACCAAAGATCTGACCACCGAGCCGCTCGGCGACGATCGCAACGGCAGTCCGATCTATCTCAAAGACATCTGGCCAAGTTCGGTCGAGATCCAAGAATTCATCGAGAAGAACGTCACGCGCGAATTGTTCGCCCGCAAATATGCCGACGTCTTCAAGGGCGACGAGTACTGGCAGAACGTCAAGGCGCCGGAAGGCCAGACCTATGCCTGGGACGACAATTCGACCTATGTGCAGAACCCGCCCTATTTCGCCGGCATGAAGTCAGGCTTCGGCAAGATCGGCGATATCAAGGGCGCGCGTGTGCTCGGTCTGTTCGGCGACAAGATCACCACCGACCACATTTCGCCGGCCGGTTCGATCAAGGCGGCCTCGCCGGCCGGCAAGTATCTCACCGACCACGGCGTCGGCGTCGCCGATTTCAACCAGTACGGCACGCGCCGCGGCAATCATGAGGTGATGATGCGCGGCACCTTCGCCAATATCCGCATCCGCAACCATATGCTGGGCGAGAACGGCCGCGAGGGCGGCTACACCATCCATTACCCCTCGAAAGAAGAGGAATCGATCTACGACGCCGCGATGCGCTACAAGAAGGAAGGCGTGCCGCTGGTCATCTTCGCCGGCGTCGAATATGGCAACGGCTCGTCGCGTGACTGGGCGGCCAAGGGCACCAATTTGCTGGGCGTCCGCGCGGTCATCGCCCAGTCCTTCGAGCGCATCCACCGCTCCAATTTGGTCGGCATGGGCGTGATCCCCTTCGTCTTCGAGGAAGGCACCTCATGGGCCTCGCTCAACCTCAAGGGCGACGAACTGGTCGAGATCGACGGACTGAGCAACATCAAGCCGCGGCAGAAGATGATCGCCAGGATCACCTACGGCGACGGCAGCGTCAAAGAGGTTCCGATCATCTGCCGCATCGATACGCTGGACGAGCTCGACTACTTCAAGAATGGGGGCATCCTGCAATACGTGCTGCGCGATCTGGCCGCTTAAGGGAGTAGGGCAATAAGGGAGTAGGGCAGTAGGGTGAAGCAAAGAGAAGCGACTTATTCCCCTACTGCCCTACTGCCCTGTCTTGGCTTGCCAAACCGCGCTGTCGCCGCCAGCAGCACGCCGAGCATCAGCCCGTTGAATATGTGCCACAGGAAATGCGTGCCGAGCGGAAAGCCGCCGCAGACCAGCGGATCGATCATCCTGCAGATGACCGACACGACGAAGATCGCCGAACCCGCCAGATTGTACCAGCCGGCGCGATTGCCGCTGGCCGCCACCCAGGCGCCGAAGAAGGCGAGCGCCAGAAACGGAGGCAGATAGCCGGTCGTCCCGTTCGACGCCTGGCGCAGCCAGTCGGGCACGGCAAAGGTCACCAGCCCGGCAACGGCGTAAAAGGCGACGAAGATGGCGATCGCCCTGCCCCATTTCATGCCGAGAAAACGTCGCAGGTTGAACAGCGTGTAGGCCAGCGTGAATCCTGCAATGGGCAGCACGTCGGCCAGGATCATTGCCCTTGTGGCAAAGGTATGGAACAGCGACGAGCCGATGCCGATCGCCACCACCCACCAGGCCAGCACTTCGGCGAAGGTGCCGGTGCCGCGCTTGCGCACCTGCCAGACACCCCATAGCCCGGCGGCAAAAAAAGCCAGATTGCTCAGCGCATTGAGCGGTTCGGCCCAGAATTCCGGCCCCGTCCGTTCGCAATAGAGGTCGACCGGCGCCAGGAGAGATTGCCACATGCTGATTGCCGCCCGAATCGCTTCCATCGTGAAGTGCAAGTCCACCTATTGCGCCCTTGCCAGCGGTTGCAACGGCAAAATTTCACCGCAACGTGACTTCCCGTTGACTGCCGCTTCTGCCACATATTTCGACAACCAGAACAAAGCCGGCGTCACCGGCGGGATCGGAACGGCCATGCCATCTCGAAGACCATTGCGGCTTGCGGCCCTTGCGCTGGCCCTCTCGGCGTTTGCCGGCAGGGCCCTTGCCGAGCCAACCGACAAGCCATTAGGCGTCGTCGAGCTCTTCACCAGCCAGGGATGCAACTCCTGTCCGCCGGCCGACGAATTCTTCGCCGAGCTTGCCGCCAAGGAGGACATCGTCGCGCTCGCCTATCATGTCGATTATTGGGATTACCTCGGCTGGCAGGACACGCTGAGCCGCAAGGAAAATACCGAGCGGCAATACGAGTATATGCGCGCCTTCGGCAGTCGTTCCGTCTACACCCCGCAAGCCGTCATAAACGGCCGCAGCCATGTCAACGGCGCCAGCCGCGAGGAAGTCGACGGCGCGCTGGCCCGCATGGAGAGGGTCGGCGAAGGCATGCGCGTCGGCATCAAGGTCAGCCGGACCAGCGATCGCGTCATGATCGATGCCGGCGACGCCGTTAGCGGCCCCACCGACGCGCATGTCGTCATCGTCTATTTCAACCCGCCACAGACGATAAAGATCGGCAAGGGCGAAAACAGCGGCCGCAGCATGACCTACTGGAACGCCGTCTCCACCATCCAGACCGCCGGCATGTGGCACGGCAAGGCGCAGCGCTACGAACTGCCGATGAGCGAGATCGCCAAGAAGGGCGGCTGCGCCGTGCTGCTGCAGTCGGTCGGCAAGGACGGCATGCCCGGTCCGATCCTGGGTGCAGCCTTTATCCGCAAGCCTTAAGCGGGGACCTCTCCTTCTCCCCTTGTGGGAGAAGGTGGATCGGCGCGCAGCGCCGAGACGGTTGAGGGGTGCTGGAAGAATTGAGGCGGCGGCGATTTCAAGGAAATTGCCAAGCTGGAACACCCCTCATCCGTCGCCTTCGGCGACACCTTCTCCCACAAGGGGAGAAGGGAGAACCGCGCTCAACCTTCTGATGGCAGCCAATCCGGACGGATCGCACCGCCACGGCTCCGGCCAATAAAAAACCGGCGTCAGCTTGCTTCTGACGCCGGTCATTTAGGTTTTGGGATCGTCGCACCCGATCTTTCCAAGGAAAAACCGAGGTTGGTTCGATCCGACGCAGACCCGTGGGCGGGGGGCTTGGGGTTTACGAGCCGGTGCCGGACCGAACCGTCTCAGGCAACACCGGTAAATTCGTCGGACATTGGGGCATGAGCACGGATAAAAAAAGGCAGGATTGTGGCGAAGCATCACCAATTCCAACAGGCGTTTCGCAAACGTGACTGGACGCTGGAGAAACCGCGCGGTGCTGGCCTTGCCCGGCCGGGCCTTGCAATTCGGCAACGAAAGCGCCAACTTTGGTCGGCGTACGATTCATTGCGAGGATCCAGGCATGACTGATCGCAGCAGCGGGACGGAGGATGGGGACGCATCCGCAATATTGATCCCGCTGCATGAGGCAAGACGCGAACGCCTCGACCAGCCGGTGCGGTTCGACCGGCGCGAACTGGACCAGATCCTCAGGCTCTACGGCCGTATGGTTGCCGCCAACGAGTGGCGCGACTATGCCATCGACCATCTCGCCGACCGCGCCGTTTTTTCCGTCTTCCGCCGCACCAGCGAAGTGCCGCTTTTCCAGATCGTCAAGGATCCGAAGCTGGCGCGCCGGCAAGGCGCGTTCGCCGTCATCGCCGCCGGCGGGCGCATCCTCAAGCGCGGCCAGGAACTCGGCCGGGTGCTTGGCGTGTTCGACCGAACACTGAAGCTGGTCGAGGCGTAACCCTTTATTTTTGCTGGCGGAACTTCCGCTCGGGCAGCGATTGCGGATCAGGCGGGATGGACGCCCCGCCATTGATCGGCAGTTGCATGAACACCGTGTCCAGCCAGCGTCCGTGCTTGTAGCCTGAGCCTTCCAGGCGGCCGGAATGACGAAAGCCGAGCTTCTCGTGCAGCCGTACCGAGGCGCTGTCGGGCCGGCAGTCGCCGATCACCGCGATGATCTGGCGAAAACCCGCCGCCTTGGCCGCCTCGATCAGCCCTTGCATCAAGAGCAGCCCGACGCCTTGCCCTTTGGCCTCGGGCGCGACATAGACGGAATCCTCAACGACGAAGCGGTACGCCGGGCGCGGCCGGAACGCTCCGGCATAGGCATAGCCGAGCACGGCGCCGGCCTTTTCTGCAACGAGATAGGGAAAGCCGCCCGCCATCAGGTTGTCGAAGCGCACGCCCATCTCGGTGCGGCTTGGTGGCTCGAGTTCATAGCTCGCCGTGCCATTCGTTACCGCGTCGGCATAGATTTCCGTGATCCGGTCGAGATCGGCCGACGTCGCGGCCCGCAAGGTGATGCTGCTCATAATTTAGGCACGTCGTTCATCTGCCCTATATCACAGCAAAAGCCGGCACAAAAGAAAAGGGCGGCCATTGGGCCGCCCTTTCCAAACTCGCTGGTCCAGGAAAACCGTATTTAGCGACGGTCGCCCATGAACTGCAGCAGAAACATAAACAGGTTGATGAAGTCGAGATAGAGCCTCAATGCGCCCATAATCGCCTTGCGGCCGGCGACATCAGTCTCGTCGCCCTCGAAGTACATCTCCTTGATGTTCTGCGTGTCATAGGCGGTGAGGCCCGCGAAGATCAGCACGCCGATCGCCGAAACGGCGAAGGAAAGCGCCGACGACTGCAGGAAGACGTTGATCACCATCGCGATGATCAGGCCGACCAGGCCCATGACCAGGAACGAACCGAACGCCGAGAGATCGCGCTTGGTCGTGTAGCCGTAGAGCGACAGCCCGCCAAAGGCGGCGGCGGTGGCGAAGAAGGTCTGCGAGATGCTGGCGGTGGTGTAGACCAGGAAGATCGACGACAGCGACAGGCCGACGAGGCCGGCGTAGACCCAGAATGTCGTCTGCGCGGCCGAAACGCTCATCGACTGGACGCGGAACGACAGGAACATCACCGCTGCCAGCGGGGCGAAGATCACCAGCCATTTCAGCGGCGAGCCGAAGATCGCGTAGCCGAACGAGGTCAGCATCTCGCCGCTTGGCAACGTCGCGACGGCCGAGGCGGGATCGCTGGTGGTGGCCAGCATGATTGTGCCGACCGCGGCAAGGCCGGTGATGAGGAGGCCAAGCCCCATCAGATTGTAGACCTTAATCATATAGGCCCGCAGGCCCTGGTCGATGGCAGCATCGACGCCGGCGCCGGGCACGGCGCGCGTCTGATAATTGCGAACGGGATCAGCCATGGAAATCCTCATATTGCTTCTGCCCCGTCCGGTGTCAGGTCCTTTTGAACCCAGGCGCCGCTGGCGGGGCTCCAGCATGCCTGCGCCGAAATATGATGGTTCTTGGCGTAAAGGACAAGACCGTAACCAAACGTAATGCTCCGTGAAGTGCCGGAGATACGGTTTTATTGGCCTTCCCGCCCGGAACATTACCGAGATTTAATCGCACCCGGCTCTGGCTCAAAGATTCCGCAGCACCGGCGCCGCCTTGTGGCCCAGCACCCGCCACGTGCCGGCAAGGCCTATGCCGACCGTGACCACCAGCGAAAAGCCGATGGTCGCCACCGCCACCTCCGGCATGAAGTGCGATGGCAGCGTCATGATGCGCGCGACGACGAACCACGCCGCCACACCGCCCGCTGCCAGCGCGAAGATCGCAGTGGCAAGGCCGATCAGCATGTATTCCAGCGAAAACGCGGCGATCAGCGTTTTCCTGGTCGCACCCAGGGTCTTCAGCACCACCGCGTCGTGAATGCGAGCCCGGTTGCCGGCGGCGAGCGCCCCGGCCAGCACCAGCACCGAGGCGATCAACGCCACGCCCGCTGCTGCCCTGATTGCTGTGCCGAGCTGCGCCACCAGCCGGTTGACGATTTCGAGTGCGTCCTTGACCCTGACCGTCGTCACCGCGGGAAAGGCACGCGTGACGGCGTTGAGAAGATGCGCATCGTCGGCTGCCGACGCATTCGTCTCGGTCAGCGTCGCCAACCAGCCATGCGGCGCACCGGCGAATGTGTTGGGCGAGAACACCATGACGAAATTGATGCCCATGGTTTCCCATTCGACCTGGCGGAAATTGGCGATCTTGGCCGTGATGTTGCGGCCGAGCACGTTGACGGTGATGGTGTCGCCGAGCTTCAGCCCGATCTCTTTGCCTTCCTCGGCGGAAAACGAGACCAGCGGCTCGCCGGCATAGTTCTCCGGCCACCAGCTGCCCTCGGTCAGCGTCGCATTCTCCGGCAGCTTTGCGTCATAGGTCAGGCCGCGATCGCCGCGCAGTACCCAGGCGCCTTCGGCCGGAACCTTGACCTTGTCGACATCGACGCCGTTGAGCGCCATCACCCGGCCGCGCAGCATCGGCACCTTGATCAGCCTGCCTTGCGGTGCCTCTTTGCCGACCAGCGCGGTGAAGGCATCGACGTCACCGCTCTGGATATCGACGTAGAAGAAGTTCGGTGCCCTTTCCGGCAGGCTGCCCGAGATCTGCCGCCTGAGATTGCCGTCGATCAGCGCCAGCGTCACCAGCAGCGTCAGCCCGAGTCCCAACGACAGCACCACGGACGGCGTCAAGGCGCCAGGCCGATGGATGTTGCCGATGGCGAGCCTGAGCGCGGTCGAGCGCACGCGCGGGCTTTTCTTCGCCGCCCACTGCACCAGCGAGCCGACCACACGCAGCACCAGGAACGAAAAGATCGTGGCGCCAACGAAGATCGAGGCAATACGGCGGTCGCCGGAAAACAGAATCGCCAGTACCGCGAGCAGCAGCGCGATGCCCAATGCCGCGGCGATATAGAGCGGGCGGGGAAAACCGCGGCCCTCGAAACCCATTTCGCGAAACAGCGCCGTTGCCGGCACGTCGCGGGCGCGGCCGAGCGGCAGCAAGGCGAAAGCCAGCGTCACCAGTAGCCCGAACAGCGCTGCCATGCCGAGGGCGCCGGGATAGAACCCACCTTCCGCCGGCACTGGAATGACCGATTGGAGTGCCGCGCTGGCCGCGAACGGCATCAGCGCGCCAAGTACAAGGCCTAGCGTGATGCCGAGGGCGGCGATCATCAGGATCTGCACCAGATAGACGGCAAAGACGAACCCGCCCGAAGCCCCCAGGCTCTTGAAGGTGGCGATGACGCCGCGCTTGCCGTCGAGATAGGCACGCACGGCATTGGCCACGCCGACGCCGCCGACCACCAGCGCCGTCAACCCGACCAGCGTCAGGAATTGCGAAAACCGCTCGATATTCGAGGACAGCGCCGGCGCTGCGTTGCTGCGCGTGCGGATCGACCAGCCGGCCTGCGGGAACTGGTTTGTCGCCTGCTCCTGGATCGCCTTGATCTGTGCCTCAGTGGTGCCGCCGGGCAGGCGGACCTTATAGGCATTCTCGACCAGGCTGCCCGGCTGGATCAGGCCGGAAGCGGCAAGCCCGTCGGTCGACACCATCAGCCGCGGCGCAAAACCGAAGCCATCCGACACCGCATCCGGCTCGTTGACCAGCCTGGCGCGCAGCTCGAACGTCGCGCTGCCGAGCTTTAGCCGGTCACCGATGCCAAGGTTCAGCCGCTCGAACAAGAGGTCCGGCGCGGCGGCGCCGAAGACGCCGGATTTTTCGCCGAACAGATCCTCTCGCGACAGCACCGGCTGGGTCTCCAGCGCACCATAGAGCGGATAGGCGCCGTCGACCGCCTTGGCCTCGACCAGCGCCTGGTCGGAGCCGTCCTCGAGCCTCGCCATCGAGCGCATATTGGCGCTGTGCGAAACCGTGCCAAGCCGGTCGAGGAAGCTGCGTTCGGCTCTGGTCGGATCGCGCTGGTTGAGCTGGAAGCGGAGATCACCGCCGAGCAGCGTCTGGCCCTGGTCGGCAACACCGGCGGAAATCGCCTGCGCCACCGAATTGACGCCGCCGATCGCAGCGACGCCCAGCGCGATGCAGGCAAGGAAGATCAGGAAGCCGGACAGCCCGCCACGCATTTCTCGCAGCGAAAACCGAAAGGCGAGCCTCAGCGTGCGCGCCAGCGGCATCATGCGGTCACCTTGCCAGCCCTGGTGGCCGGCTTAGGCGCGTCTTCGATCAGCCCCGACCGCATCGACACCTGGCGCGAGCAGCGCGCCGCGAGTACCGGGTCATGCGTGACCAGCACCAGCGTCATGCCGCGTTCGGCCGCCTTGGCAAACAGCAGGTCAGCGACGTGCCGCCCCGTTGCCTGGTCGAGATTGCCGGTCGGCTCGTCGGCGATCAGGATGCGCGGCGACGGCGCCAGCGCCCGGGCGATCGCCACGCGCTGCTGCTGGCCGCCAGACAATTCGCCGGGGTAATGGGTGACGCGATCGCTGAGACCGACCGCCGCCAGCTCGCGCGCCGCCACGCCGAATGGATCGACATGGCCGGAAAGCTCCAGCGGGACCGCAACGTTTTCCAGCGCCGTCATATTGGGGATGAGATGGAAAGACTGGAACACGATGCCGATGTTTCGTCCCCGAAACGATGCGATCTGATCTTCGCTTTTGCCGTTGAGCAGCTCGCCGGCAATTCGGACCGTCCCCGAATCGACCCTTTCAAGTCCGGCCAAAACCATCAGCAATGTCGACTTTCCCGAACCTGAAGGTCCAACGATGCCTGTCGCTTCGCCGCCCGCCACATCGAGGCTGACGCCCTTCAGCACATGGACCGAGGATGCACCTTCGCCGAGCGTCAGCGATACGTCTTTCAGCGAAATGACGGCTTCTTCCAAAATCAAATCGTCCTATATGGGGGATGAAGGCTAGAGCATCCGATGCTCGACAAAGACGAAAACCTGCCTTCGCCAACAGATGTTCCTAGTCATATGGGGCCTGCCGCATGGCTTTCAAACACACCTTTGCCGCAGCCTTCGCCCTTTTCCTCGCCATTTGCGGCGCCATTTCGTCGGCGCGCGCCGAACCGTTCACCATTGTCGGTTTCGGCGACAGCTTGATGGCGGGTTATGGCCTCGGGCCAGGTCAGGGCTTCACCGAGAAGCTGCAGGCGGCGCTGCGCACCAAGGGCTACGATGTCACGGTCGCCAATGCCGGCGTCTCCGGCGATACGACGAGCGGCGGCCTGGCGCGGCTCGACTGGTCGGTGCCGGACGGCACGCAACTCGTCATCCTGGAGCTCGGCGCCAACGACATGCTGCGCGGCGTTTCGCCCGCCATAGCGGAAAAGAATCTGGACGCCATGCTGGCAAAACTGAAGCAGCGCAAGATCGCCGTTTTGCTTGCCGGAATGCGCGCGGCGCCCAATCTCGGCGCCGACTACCAGAACGCCTTCGACGCGACCTTTCCGAGACTGGCTGAAAAATATGGCGTGCCGCTCTATCCTTTCTTTCTCGAGGGCATCGCCGGTCGATCCGTCCTGCAACTCGAGGACGGCCTTCATCCAAACGCCCGAGGCGTCGACCGCATCGTCGAGGGTATCCTGCCCAGTGTGGAGAAGACCATTGAAGCGGTCCGGGGCAATTCCTGAAGGCGAGGGTTCGCCGTCGCAACACCTTCCGCAGGGGAAGCTTTTAGGCAGGCCTGCGACCAACAAACCCCTTGCCCCGTTTGAATATCGATGATTCGCTAGGGGCAAGAGTTCGATTCGAGGACAGGAGGCTTCCCATGCCGCGTCTTTTTACCGCCCTCGAGATACCGCGTGATGCCGCTCTTTCGCTGTCCCTGCTCAGGGGCGGACTGCCCGGAGCCCGCTGGATCGACGTCGAAAACTATCATCTGACGCTGCGCTTCATCGGCGATGTCGAGGGCCATGTCGCCGACGAAATCGCCAATGCTCTTGACCGTGTTCACCGCCCGTCCTTCCCGCTGACGCTGTCCGGCGTCGGCGCCTTCGGCCAGAAGAAGCCGCATGCGGTGTGGGCCGGGGTCGCCGCTTCGCCCGATCTTTCCGCATTGCAGGCCGAGATCGAGCGCATCTGCCAGCGGCTCGGCATCCCGGCCGACCCGCGCAAGTTCATGCCGCACGTGACGCTGGCCCGCCTGCGCAATTCGAGCCCGCTCGATGTCGCCCAGTATCTGTCGGCACGCGGCAATTTTTCGACGCTGCCGTTCCGGATCGGCCGCTTCGTGCTGATGTCGTCGCGCGATTCGGTCGGTGGCGGGCCTTACGTCGTCGAGGAGGCCTGGCCGCTTTCAGGTGCTGACAACCGCGTCGCCAGCCGTTTGGTCGGCGCCGCCGACGCTTCGCGGATCATGCGGTAGACGGACATGGCCAGGGAGAAACTAGCAAAAGAGGCGATCCGCACCGAACTTGCCGGCCTCGACGGCTGGTCGCTGGCCAAGGATGGTGGCTCGATCACCCGCAGCTTCACCTTCAAGAATTTCTCCGAAGCCTTTGCCTTCATGACCCGCGTTGCCCTGGCCGCGGAGAAGATGGACCACCATCCCGACTGGTCGAACGTCTACAAGACGGTAAACGTGACCCTCAACACGCACGACGCCGGCGGCCTGACCGCGCTGGATTTCGATCTGGCCAGGAAAATGAACCGCTATTTCGGCGGCTGAGCCTATCTGCACCTTGCAGCGAGGTTCGGCTTTCACCACATTTTGCGTCGCGGTCACGCGTGAAGTCACGCGACGGCCGCAAGGAGAGGTTGATGGCGCAAAAATCCGGTTTTGATTTCTTCGGCCTCGGCAGCAAGCCGGGCAATGAGAGCGAAGTGCGCGAAAAGTTCTGGCGTACGGCGAAGAAGGCCGCCCGGCAGATCCCGTTCATGGAAGAGGTGGTCGCCGCCTATTACTGTGCCATGGATAAGAAGACGCCGCTGCGCGCCAAGGGCACCTTGCTGGCTGCGCTCGGCTATTTCGTGCTGCCGACGGACGTCATCCCCGATTTCATCCTTGGGCTAGGCTTCACCGACGACATCGCCGTGCTGACCGCCGCGATTACCGCCGTCAGCGCCCACATCACGCCGGCGCACCGGCTCGCCGCCAGGCAGGCCATCGCCGACAAGAGCTGAGCCGGTACGGCGCAAAAAATCGCGCGAGACTTTCCGGCCGTCAAACCCACCGCCGCACCCGCGCCTTGTAGGCGCGATAGGCATCTCCGAACTTCCGCTCGAGATAGCGCTCTTCCGGCGCGATAACGCCGGTATTGATCACCCACAGCAGGGGGATGACGAGCGCGATAGCCCAAAGACTTCCGGCCGCGACGCCGAGGCCCAGATAGACGAGGGTCGTTCCCAGATAGAACGGATTCCTGGTGCGCCGATAGATACCGTCGACGACCAGCGCCGTCGTCGGCAAGGTCGGTGGTATGTTGGTGCCAGCGGCCTGAAAGCGGCCCGCCGCCATAAAGATGAACACGAAGCCACACACCGCGAGCACAGCGCCGGTCAGATAGCGGGCGAGCGCCTGCCCGGCCATGACCGGGAGCGGCACGAGCACCTCGAGCACGGTTGCCGCCACCAGGAAGCCAAGGAAGATCAAAGGCGGCAGCGCAATGACCCCGGCCACGTCGGGCGCGCCCGATCCGCCCGCCGTCTCCCCGGCATCCGACCGGCGCACCGCGCCACCGGCCGTCCGCCGCATGGCGACACGAATGCCGAACACAATCGCCAGGACGGCTGTGCCGCCCGCGAGGATCAGGACTGTCTCGGAAACGGCCATGGCCAAATCTCCCGTAAGCCGCCAGGGAGGGCACCCTGGCCGAGCGCCGTAGCGGCGAACGCAGACATGGTACCGCCTGCAGGGAAATTCGTCACGCACCTCAAAAAGCGAGAATCGCGGCAAGACCTAGCTGCTTGAAAAGTCAAACTCTTGCCGTTTTCGTGGCCTCCAAGTCGCGGCAGGGACATTGCGCCAGCCGCTTTTTCGAGCGGCAGCGCGAAGACGGCGGCGGTTTCCTGGCGTGAACATCCTTTTCTCAGGGGAATTTCACCGTTTGGTAACCCAGATTAAATCAAAATGAAGCGACGGGCAGGACGCCGAGCCGGCCTGCCGCCGCACCAGTGGAATACGGGAAAAGCGATGCGCGGATTGATTGCTATAGTTTCCAGCCTGGCCCTGGTGGCCTTGACGGCGCCTGCGCTGGCGCAGTCGGCAACCAAGATCGGCCAGCATAATGCCTGGGGCACCTACAGTTATCAGGCGTCGGGCGGCGGCAAGGTCTGCTATGTCCTGACGGTGCCAACCGACAAGCAGCCGCCGACGCTCGATCACGGCGACATGTTCTTCTTCGTCAGCCAGCGGCCTGGGCAGCAAGTGTCCTACGAGCCGCAATTCATCGCCGGCTATACCTTCCAGGAAGGTTCCAAGGCCACCGTCACCATCGACAAGAAGTCTTTTTCGATGTTCACGCGCGGCAAGTCGGCCTGGGTCGAGAACGCCGCCGAGGAGCCGGTGCTGATAGCCGCGATGAAGACCGGCACCGACATGAAGGTGTCGGCCAAGTCCGGCCGCGGCAACACCACCACCTACGTCTTCTCGCTGAAGGGCATCTCGGCGGCGCTGGCCTCGATCGCCAAGTGCAAGTAGGCGGTTAGGCGCGGTCTTCCCTTCTCCCACAAGGGGAGAAGGAAGAACCCCGGCATGACTCCGCCGCTAACCTGTGCTATGCGCCGCGCTTGATTTCGGGCACGATGCTGTATTCGGCCGCAAATCGCTTATATTGGCGCAACAATGACCCTTACATTCGATCTTACCGCCGAAGGCGCGCGTGACGCGTTGCGCACCCACACGACGCCTGAAAAGCCGTCGCTGATCGGCTTGACGCGCGCCGAACTCGGGGCCGCCCTCGTCGCCGCCGGCATCGTGCCGGAGCGCCAGGCGAAAATGCGCGCCCAACAGCTCTGGCATTGGATCTATGTGCGCGGCGTTTCCGACTTTGCCGGCATGTTCAACATCTCCAAGGATCTGCGCGCCGCCCTCGACACGCATTTCACCGTTGCCAGGCCCGAGATCGTCGAGGAGCAGATTTCCTCCGACGGAACGCGCAAATGGCTGTTCCGCTTTCCGCCGCGCGGCGCTGGCCGGCCGGTCGAGATCGAGACCGTCTACATTCCCGAAGAAGGCCGCGGCACGCTGTGCATCTCTTCGCAGGTCGGCTGCACGCTGACCTGCTCCTTCTGCCACACCGGCACGCAGAAGCTGGTGCGCAACCTGACGGCGGAGGAAATCCTCGCCCAGCTCTTGACCGCCCGCGACCGGCTCGGCGACTTCCCCGACCGCGATACGCCCGACGGCGCCATCGTGCCGGCCGAGGGCAGGAGAGTGTCCAACGTCGTCATGATGGGCATGGGCGAGCCGCTCTACAATTTCGAGGCGGTGAAAAAGGCGCTGCTGATCGCATCCGACGGCGACGGGCTTTCCCTGTCGAAGAGGCGCATCACGCTGTCGACCTCCGGCGTCGTGCCCGAAATCTTCCGCACCGGCGAGGAGATCGGCGTCATGCTGGCGATCTCGCTGCACGCCACCAATGACGATTTGCGCGATCTCTTGGTGCCCATCAACAAGAAGTATCCGCTGAAGGATCTGATCGCTGCCTGCCGCGCCTATCCAGGCCTGTCGAACGCCAAGCGGATCACCTTCGAATATGTCATGCTGAAGGACGTCAACGATTCCATCGACGACGCCAAGGCGCTGATCAAGCTGCTCAAGGGCATTCCGGCCAAGATCAATCTGATCCCGTTCAACCCGTGGCCGGGCACCAACTACCAGTGCTCGGACTGGGAAACGATCGAGAAATTCGCCGATTACATCAACAATGCCGGCTATGCCTCGCCGATCCGCACGCCGCGCGGCCGCGACATCCTGGCCGCCTGCGGCCAGCTCAAGTCGGACTCCGAGCGCATGCGCAAGGTCGACCGGCTGGCGCTGGAAGCGATGATGATCGCGGGGCATGGCGAGGCGTGAAATACCTCAGGCGATTGGCAGTGACTTTGCTCTGCTACGCCCTGGCTGCCTTCACCATGTCTCTGGTCTTTTTCCTGCTCGATGCACTGATGTGGTGGCGTGTTCCCGCTTTCCTGTCCACTCGAGATAGTTGGTCGCTGTTGCTGCTTGGAGCGATGATCGCAGGCATCTTTGGCGCACCGCTGGCAATCCCGATGGTCATTGCTTCCCAAGTTCTCGAGGCGAGACGCTGGATTCTTTTTGTCGTCGGGGGAGCTTTCGTTGGGACGTGCGTATTTGCGGTCTGGAAACTGCATCCGTCGGCACAGAGGCCACCGGACGTTGACGTGTTGGTGGCCCTAATCATTGCGGGAAGCTTGGCAGGAGCCGTCTATCGCCTGGTCGAGAGCCGGTTCCTGCAAATGCCCGGACAATTCGCGTGAACCGCCTCGTCGCCTATCTGATCCGCTTCGCCGTCATCCTTGTCGGCTACGGCGTTGCTTCGCTGGCGGCAAGCGCCTTCCTTAACGTCATGTTCCTGGCGTCTCTTGGGCTGATAACGGACGAGACGCAACCGGCGGCGCAGGCGTCGCTGTGGTTTTCAATCCCCTTCGTCGCGCTGTTCGTCGCCTATTTCGCCTTCATGCCGGCCGCCATCGCCATCCTCGTCTCCGAGATCCTTGGCCGGCGTGACTGGCTGTTCTATGCGCTGGCGGGCGCAGCGGTGGCGGCGGTCTTCCTTGGCTTCGTCCACCAGACGGCCGATGCCAATTTCGAGGTTACCAATACCAGCGTCATGCTGGCGGTGATCGGCTGCGGCATGGTCGGCGGTATTTTCTACTGGCTGAGCGCCGGGCGCTCGGCCGGAAGCTGGCGTCAGATCGGACGCCCTATTTCGCCTGGGCCGTCAGGATCTTGAGCGCGAAGGCCGAAAAAACTCCGGCAAACAGATAGTCGACGACGCGGGTCACACGCGGGCTGGATTTCATCACGGCCGAGAATTTTTCCGCCGCCAGCACCATCGGCGCCGTTACCGGGATCGCCAGCACGACGAACATCGCGCCGAGGAAGAACAGCTTTCCCGGCGCGTCGGGATCATGCGCGGAGACGAATTGCGGCAGGAAGGTCATGAAGAACAGGATGATCTTCGGGTTGAGCAGATTGACCCCGAGCCCCGCCGCCCAGCTGCGGAACAGCGAGATCTGCGGCCCGCTCTTCTTCTCCGGTGAAAACGCCGACCCTTTTGTGATCGCCTGCCATGCCAGGAAGACCAGATAGCCGGCGCCAAAAATCTTCAGCACGAAGAACGCCATCGGCGAGGCGACGATCAGCGCCGAGACGCCGACCACCACCAGCGTGGTGTGAATCAGCGTGCCGCACAAGGCGCCGGCCATGGAGGCAAAGCCGGTGGCACGGCCCTGGCTCAGCGTGCGCGAGACGAACAGCGTCATGTCAGGCCCGGGCGTGATCGCCAGGATGAAGGTGGCGATGGAGAACTGGATAAGCGTCGTACTGTCGGGGATGAAGGACATGGCTCGTCTCGTAGCGGCAAAAGACGGCGCAGCCATAGCGCAAGAGCCGTGTGCTCGCCAGCCTCTTGGAGATGAAGCATCTGGTCCAGGCATCGTTCGTCCCTTGCGCTGGCCTAAAACGCCGTGATACCTCGCCCGCGAAGAACCCCTGTCGCGGAACTGCCCACCATGTCGAAAGCAAAAGCCGTCAAGAAAGTCGTGCTCGCCTATTCCGGCGGCCTTGACACCTCGATCATCCTGAAATGGCTGCAGACCGAACTCGGCGCCGAGGTCGTCACCTTCACCGCCGATCTCGGCCAGGGTGGCGAACTGGAGCCGGCCAGGCGCAAGGCCGAGATGATGGGCATCAAGGACATCCGCATCGTCGATGTCCGCGAGGAGTTCGTATCCGATTTCGTCTTTCCGATGTTCCGCGCCAACGCCGTCTATGAAGGCACCTATCTGCTCGGCACCTCGATCGCCCGGCCGCTGATTTCGAAACATCTTGTCGAAATCGCAAAAGAGACTGGCGCCGATGCCATCGCCCATGGCGCCACCGGCAAGGGCAACGATCAGGTGCGTTTCGAGCTTTCCGCCTATGCGCTGAACCCCGACATCAAGGTCATCGCGCCGTGGCGCGACTGGTCGTTCAAGTCGCGCACCGATCTCATCAACTTCGCCGAGCAGCACCAGATCCCGGTGCCGAAGGACAAGAAGGGCGACGCGCCGTTTTCCGTCGACGCCAACCTTCTGCACTCCTCCTCCGAGGGCAAGGTGCTGGAGGACCCGTGGACGGAACCGCCGGAATTCGTCCACCAGCGCACCATCTCGCCGATGGACGCGCCGGACAAGGTCACCGAGATCGAGATCGAATTCCTCAAGGGCGATCCGATCGCGCTCAACGGCAAGAAGCTGTCGCCGGCGACGATGCTGGCGGCGCTGAACGATCTCGGCCGTGACAATGGCATCGGCCGGCTCGACCTGGTCGAGAACCGTTTCGTCGGCATGAAATCGCGCGGTGTCTACGAGACCCCCGGCGGCACCATCCTGATCGCCGCCCACCGGGCGATCGAATCGATCACGCTCGACCGCGGTGCCGCCCATCTCAAGGACGAGTTCATGCCGCGCTATGCCGAGCTCATCTACAATGGCTTCTGGTTCGCGCCCGAGCGGCTGATGTTGCAGGCGATGATCGACAAGAGCCAGGAAGACGTCGAAGGCACCGTGCGGCTGAAGCTCTACAAGGGCAACGTCATGGTCAGCGGCCGCAAGTCGAGGAAGACGCTCTATTCCGACGCGCTGGTCACCTTCGAGGACGACCGCGGCGCCTACGACCAGAAGGATGCAGAAGGTTTCATCCGCCTCAACGCGCTGAGGCTGCGGACACTGGCGGCGCGCAATCGCAAGGGTTGATATTCCCAACAGGCCCAATGCTTAGATGAGTTAGGAACCCGGTGAGGACACCGGGTTTTATTTGGCGTCTCTAATATAATAGAAGCCGCGATTTCAGATCGTTTCCTGTTTGACCTTTCCGTGATTTGATCTTACTTCTCTTGCGGGTCGGAGGGCTTTGACAGTGAAAAACAGACTTTTTCTTCTGCTTGCGGCGGTGGCCGTCTTTACCGCGGGTCAGTCCACGCAAGTCCCGGCGGGGCAAACATCCAAGGTCCATACTTGCAAAAGTTTTGACGGCCCCTTCCAGATTCCCGCTTCCCAGAAATGCCCGTTGAGCGGCTACGCGCAGGGTCCCAGAGTCCCGACGGTCATCGGGGACAAGCCAAAAGCGGCTACCCCGGCGCCGCGGAATTCCAAATTCCGTACCTGCAAAAGTTTTGACGGCCCCTTCCAGATTCCCATTTCCCAGAAATGCCCGTTGAGCGGCTACGTGCATTATTGAGCGTGATGTGCCCAGGCGCTTGGCCACGCTTGGAGCTGGTTTCCTGCCCACGTTGGCTGTCCTGGCGAACTTGGCCGTCGCCAAAGCCAACGATGCCCCCCTCCCTTGACCTTCCCGCGCTGGTCGAGTGCAGGGCTGACGTTCCGACCTATAGTGGTTTTGCCCTTTGGCTGAGCGACCGCCCCGATGCGCCCGCAAAGCTCGGCTGGAACGACGTTTCTTCCGGCAATCCTTTCCTCAAGCAATATGAATTGCCGGCCCCGCTTCGCGTATTCGGGCGCGAAACGGCGTCCGTCGTCCTTACCGCGACCGGGCCGATGGCGGTGTTTGACGAAGTTTCCACGCCCGGGGCTTGGCCGGATTTTCGGTCGAATAGCGCAATTCCAGGAAAAGCGTGAAACGGTTTTCCGTCCGGGATTGCGTTAAAACAAAGCTCTAGACTAGGACGTAGACTCGTTACCGCGTAGCCAGATACGGACGGAGACGAGTTTGAGGGCAGCGAGGTAGTTTTCTGCCAGTTTGTCATATCGAGTTGCGATGCGACGGAACTGCTTGGCCTGGTTGAAGAAGCGTTCGACGAGGTTGCGGGCCTTGTAGAGGAAGGGGCTGAAGCACATCGGGTCCTTGCGGTTGGCCTTGGGCGGGATGTTGGCCCATGCCTTTTGCTCGGTGACGGCATTGCGCAACGCGTTGGCATCATAGCCCTTGTCGGCGAGCAGCATGGCACCCTCGGGCAAATCCTTGATAAGTCCGCTGCGTAGGCGATGTCACTCATTTGACCTGCCGTGAGCGTCAGCTTGATCGGCCTGCCTTCGGCGTCGACAAGAGCATGGATTTTGGTCGTCAGCCCGCCTCGGGAACGACCGAGACAATGATCTCGATTCCCCTTTTTGCCGTCGCACCCTGCTGATGGACGCGAACAATAGAGGTGTCGATCATCTGCACCGTGCCGTCATGGGCCTCGGTAATGGCGTCCATCAGCCGATCCCAGACACCTGCTATCCGCCATCGAACGAAGCGGTTGTAGCCAGTGGTGCGAGGCCCGTAGCGCTCGGGCAGATCGCGCCATGGCGCACCCGATCGCAGTACCCAGAAGATGCCGTTCAGCACCCGGCGGTCGTCTACGCGCGGCACGCCTCGCGGCTTGTTGGGCAACAGCGGCTCGATCGCCCGCCATTCGAAGTCGGTCAGATCGTATCGGCTCATGCCCTTATGAATCAGACCCCGCTCAAGTTTGGAACCAGCCAGTCGGCAAACGACCCAATGCGGACAGGACGGCTGCTCACACCTCACTTCCATGTTGGTGAGCTTCGTCCTCAACGAAAAGGTCGAGGCCCCAGCCAACACCGCAATCCGCGAGCACCCTCATCGCGGACGGCTCAAGCCAGATGCCGCACTGCTCGTCGTAGGACGTATAGAACCCGCCATAGATCGTAATCTGCTTCGGCCGCACTTCCTGCCGCAGCCGGGCGAAGGCTTCCTCCCGACCTCGCATCTGCTCGATCAGGTAGTTGACCGCATTCTCGTGCTCGGCCCCACTCCGGAGCCTTTGCCGCGGACCATCGAGGCTCCATCCATTCTTCTTGCGCGGGGAACCGTTACGCATCGGGTCGCCCTTGCGGACTATGCGTGTCGGTTCGAGGCTTAGGATCGCAGTCACCCTCTCGGGGTCCGCATCGAAGTCAGAGATCGAGAGCGAGATCATCGCCTGTCCTAGGTTCGAAAGGGCAAGGCAAGCCCTGCGCAGTTGCGAGACTCTTCATGCTCGCCTCGCGCTTCCAAACCGAGCCCAGTCGTTTTTGCGTTTCCTGTCAGTCGGCATCGATCGCCGTGGCCATGCGGGCGATGGCCTGTTGATAGACGCTCGCCGAATTCCAGCCGGCAATTGCGCCGATATTCGCCTGCGCGCTGGCGCCCGGTCGCCAACCATGACCCTTGAGGAAGTTGGCGGTAGAAGCCAACGCAGTGGCCTTGTCACGCAGGTTTTTGTTGCCTACGCCATATGTCAAAACATTTCCGGGCAGGAACTGCGTGTGACCAATCTCGCCATGCGCGGCACCGACCGACGAGGCGCTCAACGCTCCGCGATCAACCAGCTTCAGGGCCGCAATGGCATGCGGGTAGAAGAACTCCGGACGGCGGCAGTCATAGGCCAGCGTTAAAATGGCGGAGACCGTATTCTGGTTGCCCATGGCGGAACCGAAGCCGGTCTCCATGCCCCAGATGGCGAGCAACACGCCCGGCGACACGCCGTAATTCCCTTCGATCTTGTCGAACAGCGCAGCATTGGCCTTCTTCAGCGCACGGCCCCTGGCAATGATCGCGGACGCGCCACGGCGCTTCATGAAAGCTTCCACTGAGCCGCTGAAAGCCTTATGGATGGCGCGATCGACGGAGATCGTCTTTGTCGCGTAGGTTGCGCGAGCCAGAGCGGCCAGACCCTTCGAGCCGACACCGTCGGCCTTCGCCTCCGCGGCGAACTCCGGTTTCCATGCCTCGAAGCCGGCGCCGCTCTTGCCACAGCTGGCCGCCGCCTGCGCGCCCGTCGCCAGCGCAAGCACCGCCACCACCGTGGCCACTACAAACATCTTCCCCTTGGCAAGAAATGCCATGCTGCTCTCCTGGTTGCCTGAATCACGTTCCCAATTGCGAACTTGCCTGCGAAACACCTGCTTGTCACTGTCCCGGCGCTGCGCCGATGCACTCAATACAGCAGGAACCTCAAATCCACCACACTGGCGGATGCCCGGGAATTTGCCTACGATCAAGTAATTATTGTGGCGGGGACAGAATAAGCATGGAAGACGTTGATGTCGTGATCATCGGCGCCGGTTCAGCCGGGCTTTCGGCTTCCAAGACCCTGCGCGCTGCCGGTTTTTCCTTCAAATTGTTGGAAGCGATGAACCGCATTGGCGGCCGCGCCTGGACCAGCGACCAGCATTTCGGCGTGCCGTTCGACATCGGCTGCGCCTGGCTGCATGCCGCGGACCGCAATCCCTACTTTCCCGAGGCGAAGGCCGCTGCCTGGACGCTTCATCACCACGACATGAATGTCGATCATCTCTATTACCGTGAGCGAAAGGCAAGCGAAGCCGAGGAGGCGGCGATGAAGGTGGCCGACGCAAGGCTGTTCGAACTGGTGGCGGCACATCAGGTGAGGGAAGGCGACGACGACCGCCTTTCGGCATTGCTCGCCAAGGGACACGCGCCGCGCGCCGCCGCAACCTTCGCCGGGCCGATGGATTTCGGCGCCGACGAGGACGAGATATCGATCCGCGACTTTCAGGTCGCCGCCGATCTCGATCCGAATTATTTCACCAGGGAAGGCTTCGGTACGCTGGTTGCCCGCTTCGGCGCCGACGTGCCGGTGGAGCTGTCGACGCCGGTGCGCAAGATCGTCTGGGATGGGCCGGGCGTAGCCTGCGTCATCGATCGCGGTACCATCCGCGCCAAGGCGGTCATCGTCACTGCCTCCCCGGCAGTGCTCGCCTTCGAGGAGATTGCGTTCTCGCCTGCACTCCCCGATGCGCATTTCGCCGCCTTCTTCGACCTGCCGATGGGCATGCTGACCAAGCTGCCGGTCGAAATATCCGGTACAAGACTCGGCCTGGAGCCGTTCGACGATTTGCTGATCGAGCGGTTGGCCCGGCACGACATTTACTTCCTCTGCTTTCCCTTCGACCTCGATTTGATGGTCGGTTTCGTCGGCGGCGATTTCGCTTGGGAGATGTCAGCGGCGGGCGAGGCGGCTGGCATCGACTTCGTCGTCGACCGGCTCTGCGGCATCTTTGGCGGCGACATACGAAAGCATGTCGGACGCGCAATGATGACCAATTGGGGCGCTGAGCGGTTCGTGCGCGGCGCCTATGCGGCGGCGCGGCCCGGCCGCTCGCAAGCGCGCGCCACGCTGATGCAGCCCGTGGCGGAAAAGATCTTCTTCGCCGGCGAGCATTTGGCCGGTCCGCTGATGCAGACCTGCGGCGGCGCCAGATTGTCGGGCGAGGCAGTGGCCAGGGAAGTCGTCGCCCAGCTTGCGGCAAAATAGCATCGGCCGGCAGGAACGTGGGCAGCTGACAGGCGTTTGGCGTTCTCCTGCTCGTATCGTCCTCCGCATTTCGAATGATTTGAGACGCCAATGAAGCTTTTCGACTGCCCGCATTGCGGCCACCGTCTCTATTTCGAGAACGCGCAATGCCTGAACTGCGCCAGCCTCGTGCTCTACGATCCCGAGCATGCGCGCTTCGCGCTGTCCGGCGCCGACGTCTTCCATTGCACCAATGCCGACGAATGCGCCTGCAACTGGATGGCGGAGCCCGGCCACGCCTTCTGCCGCGCCTGTGCGCTGAACCAGCTGATCCCGGATCTGTCGGTCGACGGCAACCGCCGCCGCTGGATCCGTGTCGAGGCGGCAAAGAAGCGTGCCGTCTATTCGCTGCTCGCCTTCGGCCTGCCGGTCGCACCCAAGCAGGACGTTGGCGACGAGATCGGTCTCGCTTTCGATTTTCTTGCCGATCCGATCGGCGGCGGTCCGGGCGGCGAACGTATCCTGACGGGTCATGACAACGGCCGGATCACGCTCAACGTCGCCGAGGCGGATTCGGCAGAGCGCGAACGGCGTCGCGTCGAGATGGGCGAGAACTACCGCACGCTGCTCGGCCATTTCCGCCATGAGTTCGGCCATTATTACTGGGACCGCCTGATCCGCGACGATTCGCAAAAGCTTGCCGGTTTTCGCGCTTTGTTCGGCGACGAGCGCGCCGGCTACGAACAGGCGCTGAAGACCTATTATGCCGATGGCGCGCCGCCCGACTGGCAGCAGCGCCATATCTCGGCCTATGCGACGTCGCACCCATGGGAGGACTGGGCCGAGACATGGGCGCATCACATGCACATCACCGACACGCTGGAGATGGTGCATGCCCTGAATTTCCCGCTCGGCCGGCTGGAAACCGTTGAAGCCAACGAGCTGCCGCGCGCCGATACCGGCGGCAAGCTGCAGCCGGCACCATCGGAACCCGCCTCCAGGCCAGAGCCTTTCGAAAGGATTCTCGACCGCTGGCTGGTGCTGTCGGAGGCGTCCAACTCGATCAACCGCTGCATGGGCCTGCCCGATCTCTATCCCTTCGTCATCTCGGACGTGGCGGCGCAAAAACTTGCTTTTGTTCACGAGCTTTTGACCGACCTGCCGAAAACGACTGGAACAAATCGTGAGCCGGCCGAAGCCTTTTAGCCGGAACGCATGCGGCTTTGCTTCGTTTTCCGTGCCAAGGGACTGTGAAACGGAGAGAAGACCATGAAACGCATATTGTTTCCGGCGGTGGCCGGAGCGCTCATAGCGATGTCGGGCTCTGCATTGGCCGACACCGCCGTCTCGGCCATCACTGATCTCAATGTACGCGCCGGCCCCGGCCCGCAATATCCGGTGATCGGCGTGCTCGCGGCCGGCCAGTCGGCGACGCTCGACGGCTGCATCGCTAACAGCAAATGGTGCACTATCGCCGAGGCTAACGGCCAGGGCTGGGTCTATTCCGACTATGTGACGGCCGATTTCGGCGGCAGCCGTGTGGTCCTGACACAGCGTCCGGCCGGCGCCGACATTGCCGTCGTGACGCCGCCCGCCGATAGCGTCGAGTATTCCGACAGCTATACCGGAGCAATCGTCGCCGGCGAGGCGATCGAGCCTATCCGGAGACCGCCGGCCGAGATCCGTACCTATGTGCGTACGCATCGGCTCGATCCGGTCTATCTGGAGGGCGAGGTGGTGACGGGCGCGACGTTGCCTGACACCGTCGAGCTGCGCGAGATTCCGGACTATGATTACCGCTACGTCTATGTGAACGGCCAGCCGGCACTGGTCGATCCGGGCAGCCGGCGTATCGTGTACGTCGTGCGCTGACGATACAAACAGGGCGGTCGCCCTGTAATGGCGGCCGCTCGCACTCCCGACATTGCCACAAGCCGGCATTGCCGCTGCAATACCGGTTTCCACATTGGGGCCGATGTTCTAGACCTTGCGAGCCGAAGCACCAGCCAGCGAGCCCGCGTGACGATCGACCCAACCGCCTTCCAACAGTACCGGCACACCGCCAACAACAAGACCACTTTGCCGCGGCTTCTGCTTGGAGCGGTGGTCGTCATCCTGTTCTGGCTCGGAACCACTGCCGCCGTGCTGTTCGGCGGCACCTATGCCTTTGCCGTTTGGCAGGCATCGTCTGGCACCGCCCCGCCAGGTGGAGGAGCGGTGCAGGATTTCATGGCCTCTCCTGCGGGCATCCTCGCGGCGCTGGCTTCATTTGCCGGAATCTGGCTCGGCCTTTGGGCTGCCATGCGCTGGATCCATCGCGAGAAGCTGACAGCCCTGATTGGCGTCAGCCGGCGCATTTCTTGGTCGGGGTTCCTGAAAGGACTGACCGCGGTGCTGATCACCTCGCTGCTTTCCGAGATCCTGCTTTATGGTTTGCAGCCCGACATCGCGCGCGGCGCGATCGGCCTGTCCGCGTGGCTTTCGTTCCTGATCCCGATCACCGCCCTGACCTTTCTGCAGACCTCGTCGGAGGAGATGCTGTTTCGCGGTTATCTGCTCAGGGGCCTGGCGAGCCGGTTCCGGAACCCTTTCATCTGGGCGCTGCTGCCGGGATTGCTGTTCACCTCCCTGCACTGGAGCCCAGGTTCGAGCGCTGCCATCAATGCCTGCGTGCTGGCCTCGATCGCCGCCTTTGCGCTGCTGCTAACGCTTCTGGTCTATGCAACCGGTAATCTCGGTGCCGGCTTTGGTGCCCATCTCGGTAACAATCTGACCGGCTTCCTGCTGATTTCGCACCAGCAAAGCTATAATTCCTTCGCCCTGTTCAACGCCAAGCCGCTCGAAGCCGCCGGCTGGACGACTTCAGACGCCGTCCTCATCGCTTCGATCGGCATCGTCAGCAGCCTGTTGACCGTTCTGCTGCTTTTACATCCGCGCTCACCGCTGAAGGTCGAGCCGGATATGGCGCGCGCCGGCAGCGTGCGCTGATGTGCATTGCCTGGTCGTCCTGAGCTATTTGACGCAAAGCTTGACCAAAGCTTGACTCTGCGGCCGATTTCCTGTCTACACGCCGCGAATTCCGCGACGAGTATTCCTCCGAGCAAACCGACCGGGACGCCGAAACCTCTTTGAGGTGAAGTGCTGTAAATCGATCCCGGAGGCCAACACCCGGCAGCGCTGTGCGCCCCCGGGTGCTTTTTGGCTTTGGGCTTTTGCCCGGACCGGCTTTTGCTTGGACAGTCGGCGCGAACGCATTACCTCTCGGGCATCATCCGGGTGCCAGGGAAAAGGAAAAAGAATGTTTGAATCGCTACAGGAACGCACAAGAGGCGTGGAGGGCCGCAGGCCCGACGGGGATCAGCATGAATCCAAGGCGCTCTCGCACGGCGGTTTGACCAATGTTTGAGTCCCTGCAAGAGCGCCTTGGTTCGATCCTGAACGGCCTCACCGGCCGCGGCGCCTTGTCGGAGGCTGATGTCTCGGCGGCGCTGCGCGAGGTGCGCCGTGCGTTGCTCGAGGCCGACGTGGCGCTGGAAGTGGTGCGTTCCTTCACCGACAAGGTGCGCGAGAAGGCCGTCGGCGCCGCCGTGGTCAAGTCGATCAAGCCCGGCCAGATGGTCGTCAAGATCGTCCATGACGAGCTGGTCGACATGCTCGGCGCCGAGGGCGTCGCCATCGACCTCAATGCACCGGCTCCGGTCGTCATCATGATGGTCGGCTTGCAGGGTTCCGGCAAGACGACGACCTCGGCCAAGATCGCCAGGCGCCTCACCGACCGTCAAAACAAGAAAGTCTTGATGGCCTCGCTCGACACGCGGCGTCCCGCCGCGCAAGAGCAGCTCCGGCAGCTCGGCGAGCAGGTCAAGGTCGCCACATTGCCGATCGTCGCCGGCCAGACGCCGGTCGATATCGCCCGCCGCGCCGTGCAGGCGGCCAAGCTCGGCGGCCATGACGTCGTCATCCTCGACACCGCCGGCCGCACCCATATCGACGAGCCGTTGATGGTCGAGATGGCCGACATCAAGAAGATGTCGTCGCCGCACGAGATCCTGCTGGTCGCCGATTCGCTGACCGGCCAGGACGCCGTCAATCTGGCAAAAAGCTTCGACGAGCGCGTCGGCATCACCGGCCTCGTGCTGACCCGCATGGACGGCGACGGCCGCGGTGGTGCGGCGCTCTCGATGCGCGCCGTCACCGGTAAGCCGATCAAGCTGATCGGCACCGGCGAAAAAATGGACGCGCTGGAGGAATTCCACCCCAAGCGCATCGCCGACCGCATCCTCGGCATGGGCGACATCGTCAGCCTCGTCGAAAAGGCGGCCGAGAACATCGACGCCGAACAGGCCGCGGCGATGGCCAGGAAGATGCAGTCGGGCAAGTTCGACCTGAACGACCTCGCCGGCCAGCTTCAGCAAATGTCGAAAATGGGTGGCATGGGCGGCATCATGGGCATGATGCCCGGCATGGGCAAGATGAAGGACCAGATGGCCGCCGCCGGGCTCGACGACAAGATGTTCGGTCGCCAGCTCGCCATCATCTCGTCGATGACCAAGGCCGAGCGTGCCAACCCCGATATTCTGAAGCACTCGCGCAAGAAGCGCATCGCCGCCGGCTCGGGTACCAACGCGGCCGAAATCAACAAACTGTTGAAGATGCATCGCGGCATGGCCGACATGATGAAGGCGATGGGCGGCAAGGGCAAAGGCGGCGGCCTGATGCGCGGCATGATGGGCGGCCTCGCTTCCAAGATGGGGCTCGGCGGCATGATGCCTGGCGGCGCAGGCGGCATGATGGGCGGCGGCATGCCGGACCTCTCCAAGATGGACCCCAAGCAGCTCGACGCCTTGCAGAAGCAGGCCCAGGCGGCCGGGCTCGGCGGCATGAAGGGCCTGCCCGGTGGTCTTCCCGGTGGCGGTGGCCTGCCTGGGCTGCCCGGCGGCATGAAACTTCCCGGCCTGCCGGGCGGTGGCGGGCTGCCAATGCTTGGCAAGAATGGCCTCGGCAAGAAGAAGTGAGGGCGCCATGAACGAAGAGAAGGACATGGCGGACGCGCGTGCGGCGCTGGCCAATTATCGCGCCTCGATCGACAATATCGACGCGGCGCTGATCCATATGCTGGCCGAGCGCTTCCGCTGCACCAAGGCAGTCGGCGTGCTGAAGGCGGAACATGGCCTGCCGCCTGCCGACCCGGCGCGCGAGCAGGAGCAGATCGCCCGTCTTCGCCAACTGGCGAAGGACGCCCATCTCGACCCGGATTTCGCGGAGAAATTCCTGAACTTCGTCGTCCGCGAAGTGATCCGCCATCACGAGCAGATCGCCGCATCCAACGGCGTAGCGAAAACCGGCTGAGGACCAGCCACCAACCGATCAACCAAATCAGAGCTTTTAGGAGAAAAGAAATGCCACTGAAAATCCGATTGGCCCGTGCGGGCTCGAAGAAGCGTCCCTATTACCATGTCGTCGTCGCCGACGCGCGTTCGCCGCGCGACGGCCGTTTCATCGAGTCGCTCGGCTCATGGAATCCGCTGCTGCCCAAGGACGGCGAACGCGTCAAGGTCGACGCCGAGCGCGTCAAGCATTGGCTGTCGCATGGCGCCCAGCCGACCGACCGCGTGCTGCGCTTCCTCGATGAAGCCGGCATCGCCAAGCGCGAAGCGCGCGCCAACCCGAAAAAGGCCGAGCCTGGCAAGAAGGCGCAGGAGCGCGCAGCCTTGCTGAAGAAGGCGCAGGAAGATGCCGCCGCGGCCGTTGCCGCCGCCGCAGCCGCGCCGGCCGAGGCGGAAGCCGCCAGCGCCGAATAAAATCATCTCCACAACCACGAAACGGCGGGCCCTGCCCGCCGTTTTGCTATTGCATCCATATGATGCGGCCCGATCAATAGCCTTCCGGGCAACTCGCAACGTAGACACGACCGTTACGATCGCGATAACGGCATTGGCCGCTTTCGCTGGCACGGCCGATCAGTGCACCGGCCAAAGCGCCGGCCGCACCGCCGATCACCGCGCCCTTGGTCGGGTTGCCGGCCACAGCAGCGCCGACCGCCGCACCGCCCAGGCCACCAACTGCCGCGCCTTGCTCAGTACGGGAGCAGGCACCGAGCGGGACCAGCAAGGCCATCAAGATCATCACCTTTTTCATTGTCGTTCCTCTCCAACAGGGTGCCGTCCTCGCCGCTGCACCCCCTAACTCGCAACCAGGCGATTTGATCCAAAGAAGAAGATCGGCTGCCGCCCGGCGGCGCTCAATTTGATCCAAAGAGTAGAAAGGCGGCCGCAGACCGCGCCCGCTCTGGCGGCGTGGCCACCATCGAACGGCTTTCGATGTCGCCGCTATTGGCTGAACGGGAACAACGCGCGCACCCTTGGATCGCGCAGATACAGGCCACCCCAGAGGACGGCGCCGAGATAGACGCCGAACAGTATGTGCGAGAACAAAGGGCTGCCGATACGCACATGCGTGGCGACGGCGCCGCCGAGATAGGCGGTGAGCAGGATGGCGCCGAGCACCGAGGTGCGTGGCAGCGCGTAAAGCGCTGTCGAGACCAGTCCAATGATGCCGAGCATGCGCGAGACATTGGCATCGGCCGGCCAGCCGAGCTGCACCATGGTCTGGGTGACGATTTCGAGCGGCGGTAGCTTGATGACGCCGTCGAAGATCATGAACAGCACGATGACGGCGCTGAGCACGCGGCCGGCCCACAAGGCACGCGATGAGACGGGTGCTGCCTGAGACATGGTCATTGACGTTCCCTCCGGTCGTTGTGAGCACTGGCTCCTTCGCCAGCTCGAACCAAGGACGCGGCCCAGGATGGCGATCCGACATGCCTCCAGTTCTTTTTCACTCCCGGGGACGGCGACCTGGGATGTACAAGTTCAGCCAGCAACGAACCTGGCAAGTCCACCTTGCGAGGTGAGATGGAGGGCGTTATTGAAAATCCGTAGGGGTGTCTTCCGACGCTCGACGAAAGCCGCCGCCTGATCGCACAACGAAAGCAACCGATGGCCGGAGAGACCGACCTGAAAAAGTTGCTGGCGGCAATGACGCCGGAATTGCTTGCCGGCGTTCATGTCTTCACCACGTTGCCACCCGATGCGCCCGTTCCCGACAGGCTCCACCCGGTGATGCTATTTCGCGAGCGCGAGGGCACGACGCTGATCGTGCTTGAAGACCATGCCAAGGCCGCTGGACTGAAAACCGTGTTCCGCTGCCGGATGCTGACGCTGAACATCCATTCGTCGCTGGAAGCGGTCGGCTTCCTCGCCGCCATCACCGCGCGGCTGGCCACCGCCGGCATCGGCGTCAATCCGGTCTCGGCCTTCTACCACGATCATCTGTTCGTGCCCGCCGACCGGGCGGAGGAGGCGCTGGAGTTGCTGTTGGACCTGGCGGAGGAGAACCGGCTGTGACGCCGTCGCCTTGCTGCCTATTTGAGACGCCTATGCCCCTCATCCGCCTGCCGGCACCTTCTCCCCGTGAACGGGGAGAAGGGCGCTAACGGCCGAAGGCCGAGCCCGCGACTGCGGGCCGCCGGCCTTCCGACGCCCCGCGGAGGCCAGCCGCGTAGCGGCGATACGGCCGTGAGCGAAACAACCGCCGAAGGCCGAGCCTGCGACCGCAGGCCGCCGGTCGTCCGGCGCCCCCGCGGAGGGCCAGCCGCGACAGCAGCGATACGGCCGTGAGCGGAAAAGCAAGCTGAGCAAAAATCGCGGCCGAAGGCCGAGCCTGCGACCGCAGGCCGCCGGTCGTCCGGCGCCCCCGCGGAGGCCAGCCGCGCTAGCGGCGATACGGCCGTGAGCGAACTATGCCGCCTTCTTCTTCGGCTGGATCAGCCCGCGCTCGACCAGCAGCTCCGCGATCTGCACGGCATTCAGCGCCGCGCCCTTGCGCAGATTGTCGGAGACGATCCACATCGACAGGCCGTTGTCGATGGTCGAGTCCTCGCGGATGCGCGAGATGAAGGTGGCGTCCTCGCCGGCCGATTCCAGCGGCGTGATGTAGCCGCCGTCCTCGCGCTTGTCGATGACCTGGCAGCCCGGCGCCTCGCGCAGGATCTCGCGCGCCTCATCGGCGGTGATCGGCTTCTCGAACTCGATGTTGACCGCTTCCGAATGGCCGATGAACACCGGCACGCGCACGCAGGTCGCCGTCAGCTTGATCTTCGGGTCGAGCATCTTCTTGGTCTCGGCCACCATCTTCCACTCTTCCTTGGTGAAGCCGTCGTCGAGGAAGACGTCGATATGCGGGATGACGTTGAAGGCGATACGCTTGGTGAACTTCTTGACGTCGACCTGGTCGGCGACAAACACCGCGCGCGTCTGCGTGAACAATTCGTCCATGCCTTCCTTGCCGGCGCCGGAGACCGACTGGTAGGTGGCGACGACGACGCGCTTGATGGTGGCCGCGTCATGCAGCGGCTTCAGCGCCACGACCAGCTGCGCCGTCGAGCAGTTCGGGTTGGCAATGATGTTCTTGCGCGTGAACAGCGAGATCGCATCCGGGTTCACTTCCGGAACGATCAGCGGCACGTCCTGGTCGTAGCGGAAGGCCGACGAATTATCGATGACGACGCAGCCCTGCTTGCCGATCTTCGGCGACCATTCCTTGGAGACGTTGCCGCCGGCCGACATGATGCAGATGTCGGTATCTGAAAAATCATATTGGTCGAGCGCTCTGACCTTCAGCGTGCGGTCGCCGAACGACACTTCCGTGCCCTGGCTGCGCCGCGAGGCCAGCGCCACCACCTCGCTCACCGGAAAGCCGCGTTCCTCCAGTATGTTGAGCATTTCCCGGCCCACATTGCCCGTGGCGCCGACGATCGCAACCTTGAAACTCATCGAAATCTCCTGTCCCTCTCCGCTCGGTTTCTGGAGAAAACCCGCCGGCCGATGCGGGTTTCAACCCCCGGGCCGGACCCGGGAGAGGGTGGTTAGGCCAAGGGAATCAGACCGTTTTGGTGGTCGTTTTGCCGGATTTTTTGAGCAAGAACATGATTTTGCTGGAACGAGGAGACGCAGCGACCCGCCCGGCCCAATGGTTCGCATTGGGGCCGGGGATGTCGAAGGCAGAAAGCGCCATCAAAAGGCCGCGCATCGAAAACTATCCCGTTCGGTGCCGGCTTTTACGCGGTTTACGTCTAGAGTCAATCGCAAGCAGGCCGACCCGCCGCCCTGTACAATGACGGCGGCACCAAGTACGAACGAGCATCGTCTGGCTCGTGGCGCCCGTCTGTGGCGCTTGCCGACATTTGACCCGTCGCCGGGTATTCAGAATCCGAATTTCGAAAGAGCAAGATGTCCAACTTCGAAGCTATTGTTCCCGCGCTGGCAAAGGCGCTGGAAAAACGCGGCTATGTCGAGCTGACGCCGGTGCAGAAGGCCGTTCTCGAGCTTGGCCAGGCCGATGCGCTGGTTTCGGCCCAGACCGGCTCCGGCAAGACCGTCGCCTTCGGTCTGGCTTTGGCGCCGACCCTTCTCGATGGCGCGGAGCGCTTTTCCCACGCGGCGGCACCCCTGGCGCTGGCCGTGGCGCCGACGCGGGAGCTGGCCCTGCAGGTAACGCGCGAGCTGGAATGGCTCTACGAACTGACCAGCGCCACGGTGGCGTCCTGCGTCGGCGGCATGGACATGCGCACCGAACGGCGCACGCTGGAGCGCGGCGCCCATATCGTCGTGGGCACGCCCGGCCGCCTGCGCGACCACATCACCCGCAATTCGCTCGACATGTCGGCGCTCAAGGCAGTGGTGCTCGACGAGGCCGACGAGATGCTCGATCTCGGCTTTCGCGAGGATCTGGAATTCATCCTCGATGCCGCACCCGCCGATCGCCGCACGCTGATGTTTTCCGCGACCGTGCCGCGCTCCATCGCCACGCTGGCCAAAGGCTACCAGCGCGATGCGGTACGCATCTCGGCCTCCGGTGAGGAAAAGCAGCATCTCGACATCGAATACCGGGCGCTGAGCGTCGCCCAGGCGGATCGCGAAAACGCCATCATCAACGTGCTGCGCTTTTACGAGGCCAAGAACGCGCTGGTGTTCTGCAACACGCGCGCCGCCGTCAACCATTTGACGGCGCGCTTCAACAATCGCAACTTTTCCGTCGTGGCGCTGTCCGGCGAGCTTAGCCAGAACGAGCGCAGCCATGCGCTACAGGCGATGCGCGACGGCCGCGCCAAGGTCTGCATCGCCACCGACGTCGCGGCACGCGGCATCGACCTTCCCAATCTCGAGCTGGTGATCCATGCCGACCTGCCGACCAACCCGGAAACGCTCCTGCACCGAAGCGGACGCACGGGTCGTGCGGGACGCAAGGGCGTCAGCGCCCTGATCGTGCCCAATAGTGCCCGCAGGCGCACCGAGCGGCTGCTGCAAAGTGCCGGCCTTGCGGCAACCTGGGCGAGCCCGCCGTCGGCCGACGACGTGATACGGCGCGACGACGAGCGCATTCTCGCTGATCCGGTCTTCAGCGAGCCTATGAAGGATGAGGAGCGCGGCTTCGTCGAGGCGCTTCTCGATCAGCACGGGCCCGAACAGGTTGCCGCCGCCTTCGTGCGGATGTGCCGCTCCAGCCACTCGGCGCCGGAGGATCTTCTCGACGTGGCAGCGTTCACGCCGTCGGGCGAAAAATTTGCGCGCCGGGACGAGACACCGAGCCGCCGCGACGATTTCGGCGACAGCGTCTGGTTCTCGCTGTCGGTCGGACGCCGGCAGAATGCCGAGCCGCGCTGGCTGATCCCGATGCTGTGCCGGACAGGCGGCATTTCCAAGCGCGAGATCGGCGCCATCAAGATGCAGCCGGAGGAAACCTTCGTGCAGATCGCGGCGGACTGGGCCGAGCGTTTCCTCGCTGCGATCGGCCCCGACCGGAAGCTGCAGGGCAACATTGCGGTCAAGCGGCTGGACGGCACGCCGGATTTGTCGCGGGCCGGCTATCAGGAACCACGGCCCGACAGGAAGCCGCACCGCGGCAAGCGCACCTTCGATCAGAACACGCCCAAATTCGAGAAGCGCGCACCGGCCGACCAGCGCCCGGCATTCGAGGCGAAGCCCTGGGCCGGGAAACCGGCCAAGGCGAAGGTCGAAGGCGGACCTGCGAAACACAAGAAATCGAAGAAACGGCCGGGGTAAATAGCCAGCACTCTCCATTTCCGCACGCCCCTTGCGGTCTGCCGGAACTTTGCACAGTCTGGGGCGGGGAAATGGGGGTGGGCAGGACATGCGCGGCGAAGTTCTTCATTACGACGAAGACCAGGGTTTCGGCTTCATCACCGGAGCCGACGGCAACCGCTACACTTTGGCGCGCGAAGATTTGCGCCGCGAAGCATCGGTTGCCGGAGGTACGACCGTCGAATTCCAGCCGGCTGGCGGACGGGCACGCGATGTTTTTTCGATCCGTGCCCAACCTGCCAGTGCGCCCGCCGACGCCTCCACTGCAACCGCCGCGCCGTCTCAGGCCGGCAATGCGCCAGCGGCACGTCAGCCGCAACATTTCGGCCGTTCCGCGGAACAAAGTCCGGCCGAGTCGGCTGGCCTGTGGAGCTACTTCTGGCGGGGTCTGACCAAGAATTACTTCAACTTCGCCGGCCGTGCCCGCCGCAAAGAGTATTGGGGCTATTGTCTGTTCTGGACGATCGCGCTGATTGTGGTCATAGGACTCGGCGTCTTTATCGACGACGCCATGGGCAATCTCGACAACAGTGAATTGCCGGCAGTGACGGTCGGCCTTTCCGGTCTCTTCCTGCTGGCGACAGCCCTGCCGTGGTTCGGGCTGAACGTGCGTCGCCTGCACGATACCGGCCTGACCGGCTGGCTCTTCCTGCTTTTCCTGATCCCGACCTTCGGCACCGTGATCATCCTGATCTTTGCGCTGATCCCGAACCAGCCGCGCGAGAACAAGTGGGGTCCGGTGCCGGCGGGTGTCAGGGTTTAGCGATCGCCTTCAGCACCTCGCTCGAAAGCCTGAGGAAGACCTTCTGGCCCTGGCGCTCCGCTCCGAGTCCGACGTAGAAGCGCAGCGCGCCTTCGTTGCAGTCCTCCGTGGTCAGATCGATACGGCCGATGCCTTCGCGCATGCAATTGCCAGCGAGGAATGCCATCAGCGCTCGACCGACACCGCCATCGCGGGCGGTATCGCGCACGAACAGGTCCTTGAGGAACAGCAGCCGCTCGAGATCGATGCCGGGATGCGCGATCGCAACCGAGGCCAGCCCGCAAACTCCACCATCGACGAAGGCGAGCGCAAAATGCGGATAGGCCGGACTTTCGTCGCCAAGCCATTTCTGTGCCGCCGACAAAGCTTGGCTGGCGTCGAGTGGCGGCTGCCGGTAATGCACCGCCATTTCGCAAAGCATGGCGGCGAGTGCCGCCGCATCCCCGGTCGTCGCCCAGCGGACGTCGACCGACACGGGATCAGCCCAGGAACTTGGCGATGATCGCATCGCCCATCTCAGCGGTGCCGACCTCGGTCATCCCCGGCGAATGAATATCCCTGGTACGCAAGCCCTGATCGAGCACGGCGGCGATCGCGCCTTCCAGCCTGTCGGCCTCATCAACCATGCCGAAGGAATAGCGCATGCACATGGCGAAGGAGGCGATCATGGCGATCGGATTGGCGATACCCTTGCCGGCGATGTCGGGCGCCGAGCCGTGCACCGGCTCGTAGAGCGCCTTGCGCTTCTTGGTCTTGACATCAGGTGCGCCTAGCGAGGCCGACGGCAGCATGCCGATCGAGCCGGTCAGCATGGCGGCGATGTCGGACAGCATGTCGCCGAACAGATTGTCGGTGACGATGACGTCGAACTGCTTCGGCCAGCGCACCAGCTGCATGCCCCCGGCATCGGCCAACATGTGATCGAGCTTGACGTCGGCATAGCGCGCCTTGTGCGTCTGGGTGACGACCTCGTTCCACAGCACGCCTGATTTCATCACATTGCGCTTTTCCATCGAGGTGACGTGGTTTTTGCGCGTGCGTGCCAACTCGAAGGCAACGCCCGAAATGCGCTCGATCTCGAACGTGTCGTAAACCTGGGTGTCGATGCCGCGCTTCTGGCCGTTGCCGAGATCGATGATCTGCTTCGGCTCGCCGAAATAGACGCCGCCGGTGAGCTCGCGCACGATGAGGATATCGAGACCCTCGACCACCTCCTGCTTGAGCGAGGAAGACGCCGCCAGCGCCGGATAGCAGATTGCCGGCCTGAGATTGGCGAACAGCTCCATGTCCTTGCGCAGGCGCAAGAGACCGGCCTCGGGCCGCACCTCATAGGGCACCGCATCCCATTTCGGCCCGCCGACGGCACCGAACAGCACCGCGTCCGCCGCCATCGCCTTGGCCATGTCGGCATCGGAAATCGCCGCGCCATGCTCATCATAGGCGCAACCGCCGACCAGGCCCTCATCGGTGGCGAAATCGCTGTCGAGGCTGTCGTTCATGGCGGCGATCAATTTCTTCACCTCGGCCATCGCCTCGGGGCCGATACCGTCGCCGGCAAGCAGGAGAAGATTTTTCGAAGCCATGAGAACCGTCCCAATCGTTTAGCGCATGAACGCGGCCTTGCTAAAGGCCAAGCGGGTTCTGCGCAAGCCCGCGCTTTGCCGCCCGGTGTCGCTACCGGTGCGAAAGGATATTGACCAGCCTGCCGAACGGGTCGCGTACGAAGAAGCGCCGCACGCCCCAGGGTTCGTCCGCCGGACCGTATTCGATGGCAAAGCCGGCCTTTCTCATGCTTTCAAGCGCGTCATCGATGTCGTCGACTTCGATAGAGATGTCCGGCACCGGCGTTCCTGATCCCCCTTCGGCCATGAAACTGACCTGCACGGACATCGTCTCTTGCGAGCCGTAGGTAGCGATCCAGCCCATATCCATCTTGAGATCGAGGCCGAGCACATCCTGATAGAAAGGTTTTGCCGCCGCGATATCCTGCGTGTCTATGTTTGCAACGATGCGCCTGACCTTCACCATGGGCCGATCCTCGTGCTGACCGTGTCGTTGTCGCAACCGTGACAGGCATCAGGCTGTGCGCCGCAGCGCCGTCACCTCGATCTCGATCTTCATCTCCGGCTTGTTGAGCTGACACACGATCATCGTTGCCGCCGGCCTGATCTCGCCAAAGGCCTCGCCGAGGATCGGGAACACCACATCCACGAAAGCCGCATCGGTGATATAGTAATGTGCCCGCACCACATCGGCCATCTCGAAGCCGCCGTCCCCGAGCGCCTTGGCGATCGTCGCCAGGCAATTGCGCGTTTGTGCCTCTACGGTCTCCGGCATCGACATGGTCGCATAATCGTAGCCGGTCGTTCCGGACACGAAACACCAGTCGCCCTGCACCACGGCGCGCGAATAGCCGGCGGTGTTCTCGAAGGGCGAACCGGTGGAGATCAGTTTTCGCATAGGTCCTCCTTTTTTGCAGCGTAGGCGGTTTGGCGAAAGCGGCGGTGACGGCCGATCTCCCCCCAAGTGGGGAGATGTCCGGGGCGCGCGAAGGATCGCGGCAGAACGATCTAATTCGCCGACCCCAGCGCCTTGTCCAGCGCTTCCTTGACGTCGGCCGGCCATGTACTCACCGCTGGCCACGCGTCCGGCTCGGGCTTGTCGCCGCGGCGGGCGAAATAGAGCTTCTGGTTGACCGGGTCAACGGCCATGAAGCCGTCATTGCCGCCGCAATCATGCGGCACGCAGCCGCTGGCAAAAAAGGCGCCCGAAGCGGTCTCCTCAGTACCGCCGCCGACCAGCAGGCTGGTCGCGATGTCGGGCATGTCCTTGCCGAGCAGCGTCTCGGCTAGCCTGTAGACGGCCTCGTTGTGGAAGGCATCAATGATGTTGTCGTATTTCGACGGATCGATGTCTTTCCAGTCGGTGCCCGGCTCCGGCATGTAGGTCAGATTACCGGACGTCGTCAGTCCGTCCGTCGGCGACCATTGCAGCGCCGGCTTGGAATCACCCGGCAGCAGATAGGGCACGAAATAGATGGCGCTGTCGGAGATCGCGGCCGGCGGCGCGCCGCATTCATCCTGCTCGACCGTGGTCGTCTGGATCGTGCCGCCTTCCGGCTTCCACACGATCACCTTGGCCGGGCCGCATTGATTGCCGCCGTCGCCGACATCGACCAGCGCCACCTTGACGCCGCCGACCTCGACGATCTTGTCGAAGAAGACGTCGTAATTGCGCGCCAGTTCCTTGCCGTCGAAGGCGAGCACCCGTTCCCCGTACTCTTCCTCCTGGGTGATAGTCAGTTGGCCGCCCTCGAACGGCATCGGCGCCTGTTTGTCATTGTCGGCTAGGGCCGCATTGCTCAACGCGCCCTGGTCGGCGGCCCCGCCGGACGCATCGTCAGCCGGCACGAGCACCACGTCGGTCTGTGCATGCGCGCCTGCCACCGGCATCAGAATCCACGCCAGCGCGCAGGCCCCGGCAAGAAGCGAACGTGTCATGACTGTTCCCTCCGTTCAGCCGCCACGAACCCGGCCTGTCGCGGCCAGGTCATCGTACCGCTCAGGCCCAGGGGCGCTCAGCAGCGTTCTTCTTCTCGAACGAAGCGATGGCGCCGGCCTTCTCCATGGTCAGACCGATATCGTCGAGCCCGTTGAGCAGGCAGTGGCGCTTGAATTCGTCGAGGTCGAACTTGACCACGCCCCCGTCCGGCCCGCGAATTTCCTTGGCTTCGAGATCGACCGACAGCGTCGCGTTGGAACCGCGCGAGGCATCGTCCATCAGCTTCTCCAGGTCTTCCGCGCTGACGGTGATCGGCAAGATGCCGTTCTTGAAGCAGTTGTTGTAGAAAATGTCGGCGAACGAGGTCGAGATGACGCAGCGGATGCCGAAATCGAGCAGCGCCCACGGCGCATGTTCCCGGCTCGAACCGCAGCCGAAATTGTCGCCGGCGACCAGGATCTGCGCCTTGCGGTAGGCCGGCTTGTTGAGCACGAAGTCCGGGTTTTCCGAGCCGTCGTCCTTGTAACGCATTTCGGCGAACAGGCCGGTGCCGAGCCCGGTGCGCTTGATCGTCTTGAGATAATCCTTGGGGATGATCATGTCAGTGTCGACATTGACGATCGGCATCGGCGCGGCGACACCGGTGAGCTTGGTGAATTTTTCCATGGTTCTTGCCCGTCTTCTTCTCGTTGCGGGGAATTGCTGGCGCCCGGTTTACACAATGCCGCGGGCAAATAAAAGACGGCTGTTTTTGGACTTCCGTCGTCGATCGAAACACAAAATCGGTACAAAACAGCTTCAAAACCACCTGCCCATGGTGCACTTTTGTCGACATGACAACGCGATCCACGATCCTTTACGCCAGCGAACCGGGCCTCGGCATCGCCGAGTTCCGCCGCGTTCTGGTGGAATCCGGCCTCGGCGAGACACGGCCCGTCGATGATCATGCCCGTTTGAAGGCGATGCTCACGAGTGCCGACCTGGTGCTCACCGCGCGCATCGATGCACCGGGCAAGCCGCTGGTTGGTGTCGCTCGCGGCATCACCGACTTTTCCTGGGTCTGCTATATCTCCGAGCTCGCTGTTTCTGCATCGGCGCAAGGGCTGGGTATCGGCAAGGGCCTGATGGATGAGGCACGCCGGCAACTCGGACCTTCCGTTGCCATCAGCCTGATCTCCATACCCGACGCCGTCGGCTTCTATGAGCGTATCGGCATGGAGCGCATGCCCAACGCATTCTGGTTCGGCCGCAAGCGCTGAAATCCACTCCCAGCGACCTCAACCCGCGCATTCTGCCTCTTGACATGCAACCAAATGGTTGCATATTAGAGTCATGAGCATGGATGCTGTCTTTCGCGCCTTGGCCGACCCGACACGCCGGCGATTGCTGGACAGCCTTCATGCCAGGAACGGGCAGACGCTGAACGCGCTGTGCGGTGAGATGGACATGACGCGCCAGGCGGTGACCAAGCATCTGGCGATCCTGGAAGAAGCAAACCTCGTCGCCACCATCCGCAAGGGACGCGAGAAGCAACATTATCTGAATCCCGTTCCCATCAACGAGATCGCCGAACGCTGGATCGGCAAATTCGAGCGGGGGCGACTGGGCGCCCTCGGCGATTTGAAGAAACGTCTCGAAAGGGAAGACTGATGAGCAACATTTTCGTTTATGTCACCTACATCCGCACTTCGCCCGAAAAACTCTGGCAAGCACTGACCGCGCCGGAGTTCCAGCGGCAATATTTCCTCGGCGCTCAGATGCTAAGCGACTGGAAACAAGGTTCGGCGTGGAAGATGGTTTACACCGACGGCCGGGTCACCGACAGCGGCGAGGTCCTCGAGATCGATCCACCCAAGCGCATCGTGCTCAAATGGCGCAACGAGTTCATGCCCGAGGTCAAGGCGGACGGCTACACACGCTGCACCTTCGCCCTCGAGCAGGAGGGCGAGATGATGAAGCTCGCCATCACACACGAAGCCGATGGACCGCACAAGCTGCTTGGCCATGTGGCGAACGGCTGGCCGCTCATCCTGTCCAGCCTGAAGAGCCTGCTCGAAACCGGCAAAGGCCTGTCGCGCCCGGCGTCGAAGGCTTGAGGTTGTTTCGATAGCGAAACGTTTCTGGAGGACAGGTGATGCACGGTTCCGCGGTGCACAGCATGACCAATGGCGAGACCGTCATGGCGAGCGCCGATGTTCGCGCGCCGCCCGAGCGGATATTTGACGCGCTCGTTACACGCGAGGTCGAGCGCTGGTGGGGGTCCGCCAGGACCTACCGGATGACCGGATGGGCGGCCGACCTCCGCGTCGGCGGCCGCTGGAGCGTCACCGTCGAGACGGCGGCCGGCAGACACCTGCCCGCCAGCGGCGAATTCCTGGAGATCGAAGAGCCGCGCCGGATCGTGCAGACGCGGAGATACGACTGGGACCATCCGACGCTTGGCCGCCGCGAAACCAAAGTCGCCTGGCTGCTGGAGCCGATCGCCGGCGGCACACGCGTCACCATCTGCCATGGCGGCTTCGCCGGCCTCGCTGCTGCCGCAACGAAGCATGCCGAAGGCTGGGCCCGGGTGCTGGGCTGGCTTCAGGCGTATCTTGGTACGGGCGGCTTGGTGGCGGCTCAATCCACCAAGCAACGGTAGCATCCCTTCGCGCCAGCGTTAAATTACATTCAATTCCCGAAACGGCCGCCCGTCGGCGATCCGGCTGTACCCGAACGCCGAGCAATCCACCGTGCGATAGCCGCCATGCACGATCAGTTCGGCCAGCGCCTTGCCGACCGCCGGAGCCTGCTGCAAGCCGTGGCCGGAAAAACCGTTGGCGAAGAGGAAATTGCCGACCTCCGGGTGCGGGCCGATCACCGCGTTCTGGTCGAGCGTATTG
>NZ_JAMYSY010000048.1:0-46635 GCF_040322175.1 Mesorhizobium sp. M0185
CCCCTTCCACGGGAATCGGTGATCGCAACGTCACCACCGTGCCATGGCCGCTCGCCCCTCAGAGCAAGCGCCGTTCTCTCTCCAAAACTTTTTGCAGAACCTTCGGCACACTATCCCGGCTGGCGGCCGCCGCCCTGTGGAAGCAGGCGCGGCGCCGTCGGTCACGACGGCTGGTTGTCGTTGCCGGATTTGCCCTTGAACTCAACCGCACCCGACCAGGCTGCGCAACCCCGACCAGCTGCGCCTGGCCAGTGCTCTACCTCAGCCAAGTCGTGAGGGACCACGGCAGCAGCTAGCGCCGGTGGCGGGAAAAGTCATGCTCTCCTAAAGGGAGAGACGAGCGCCTTTGTCGGAATGTCGCAGTGGGGTGGAAACCGGAAGTTCGACGCGAACCCAACAGAGAGCTTGCCGGCTGTTCACGGCTGCTCTACGCGCTCAGTCCTCAGACAAGCCGGCCAGAGAACTGTCCTTCCAGAAGCGAAGGGGTCAAGGGAACGTCGCCTCGCCGGGCATTGCAACCGCGACGATCACTCCGGCACGCCGGAGATGCCCAGCGCCTCGACGTAACGCTCGGCGAACACCTCGTCCAGCCACGGGTTGATCTGTCTCTGCAGGGTGAGCGTGTAGGTCGGGAACCCCTTCATAAGCCGCCGCGCCGCCGCCTGCGCTTCGTCCAGCCGGTTGAGTTTGATCAGCGCCATGATCACCACCCGGTGCGAGGAGCCGTAGTTAGGCATCTCGTGCAGCGCACGTTCTCCCCATGCCAGCGCTTCCTCGTAGCGCTCGAGCATCAGGTAGCTCATCCCGATGCCGGAGAGCGCGATGCCCTTTTCGGGGTCGACCGGGCTCAGCCGCATTGCCCTGTGAAAGTGCTCGATGGCGACGAGCGGGCGGCTGGAATGTGCGTTCACCCAGCCGCTGCCCATATGGCCCTGCGCCGAATTGGGGTTGAGCATCAGGGATCGCTCGATCGCGCCCAGCGCCACCTCGTAGTCCTTCGCGCTGTAGGCGAGCACCTGCGCGGCGAAGCGTAGGCTCGTGGGGTCGTCGCGCGCTTCCGCCAGTACCTCGCGCGCCATGCGCGCGGCGACTCGGGTATCGTCCGGCTCGTGCCAGCACTGGCTCACGGATAGGCTGCGGATATAGGCGCCGAGTGCCTTCGCCAGGATGAAGCCAGGGTCGATGCTGAGCGCCTCGTTGGTGAGCCGGCGCACGTCGGCAAAGCCTTCGCGCGTCATGCTGTAGAAGCGCGGCAGCGCGCGAAGGTAGAGGTCGTAGGCGCTGATGTACTCGGTCGGCTTCATGCGCGCCTGTTTGATCTCTTGCAGCCGGATGCTCGGTTCGACTGCGCCGACGACGCTCTCGGTCACTTTGTCCTGCAGGTCGAAGATGTCGCTCACGTCGCCCTCGAAGCGGTTGGTCCAGACATGGTGCCCGCTGATCGCGTCCACCAACTGCCCACTGATGCGCACCCGCGATCCTGCTCTGCGGATGCTGCCTTCTAGCACGTAGCGGACGCCCAGCTCGCGCCCGACCTGGCGCAGGTCAACCGCCCGGCCCTTGTAGGTGAACGACGAGTTGCGGGCGATCACGAAGAAGGAGTTCACCCGGCTCAATCCCGTGATGATGTCCTCCACCAGCCCGTCGGCGAAGTATTCCTGGTCGGGATCGCCGCTCATGTTTGTGAAAGGCAGAACCGCGATCGAGGGTTTCTCGGGCAAGGGAGGCGGTGCAGCCACCGAGGCGCTGGCGTCGCTCTCGACGCGGTAGGCGCGCACAGGCCGCTCGATGTTCTTGAGGCGCAGGTTGCCGAGCGGCGTGAAGCCGCAGTCGAGCTTGCCCTGAAGGTGGTCGTACGCGGTGCCCGAGACGACCACGGTGCCGGGATCGGCGATGCTGTCGAGGCGGGCGGCGATGTTGACCCCGTCGCCGTAGAGGTCGCCGTCGTCCTCGCAGACCACGTCGCCGAGATTGACGCCGATGCGCAAGCGAATCCGCTCTTCCTCGGGCATCTCCGCCTCGTGTTCTGCCAGGGCCTGCTGGATCGCCATCGCCGAGGCCACCGCGTTGACGACGCTCGCGAACTCACACAACATGCCGTCGCCGGTGAGCTTGACGATCCGACCCCGGTGCTCAGAGACCAGCGGTTCGAGGAGGTCCTTGCGGTAGATCTTCAGCCGCTCGAGCGTGCCGCGCTCGTCCCGCTCCGTCAGGCGCGAATAGCCGACCACGTCGCAAGCCAGGATCGCTGCGAGGTGGCGCTGCGTGGCCATTGCACCACTCAGCCAAGCGCCTGCACGCGGGCCGCCCCGCGTCCATGTCCTGCCAACTTCCTGACTCCCCGTGTGCATGGTATCCATCTCTCCCAGTCGCCGCCCGTCGACGATTCAGAACGCAGAACGCAGCTCGACCTTGCCTTCACGAGATTTCGCTATCCCGCTTGCGAGGCGTGGAGCGTTCCAGTCGCCGCGCTAACAGCCAAGCGACGACACGCCCACGCAGCCTGTAGAGACGCTGACACGCCACTCCCAGAAGGCCGGAGATATTTCCTGCCCTGCGTAACCGGTTGATGCCACCGTGGCGGTGCTTTTGTCACCGCGATGTAACAGCGAGATGCCCTACGAACTCGCGCATCGGGCATCACACCAGACGTTCGCGCTTAGAGGTGCTGAGGTTGGCAAGTGGCGCTATCGACTCCTTGCTGAAGGCGCCGCCCGAGTACCGAATCCTGCTGGAGGCGAAGGAATGACCCAAAGCGGACACCACTTTCGCGGCGCGCTTGAGACAGGTATCAATATCGCATGCTCGACATCGAAGCGGAAGCAGCAGCATTGGCAGGACTTTTCGGCACGGGCCAATCGGCGCCCGTTGTTGACTGCTACTCATCCATCCCTCGACATGCCCACCGCATACCAGATTGACTGTTCAATCTCGCGATCGACAGCAAGTTGCGGGGTTGCGACCTGGTCACGATCACCGTCGGAGACGTTGGATTGGACCCTCGACCTCTACAAAAGCACACGGAGCTTCTGGTCGGACTACGACGGCATTCCGAAGCGATCGCTTCGGCGAGAAGTCGTCGTTCTCAATCGGGCGACGGGGGATACATCGGCGAAGACGGCATAAGGGAGGATGGGCCAGACCGAGCCGACGGAATGGTCGTAGCCAAGGCCTTGGAGCGCATAGCGCCTGGCCGGGAGGCCGCCGCCAGCCAGATTTACGCGGCGCGTCGTTGAGCGAGGTGAAGACCCGAACGGGCTCGACGAGGGTCCACTGCGGTCACAATATTGTGGTGGTGATCGCAGTAGACGCGATCCGGCGAAGTTGGCCCAGCACAAAAACGATAACCGCCGGGTACTGACGGGTCTTCGCTCACCGGGAAGCGGCACTGATAGAGGCCTAGCTGAATGAGGGGGACATCTCTCGAAGTTAATCTGATATTTTCAGGCATGATGGTTTCCTAGTTCATGGCAATTGCCGGCTGACGGCCGCAGTGCGACCCGTCGGGGCGAGCTTGTCTCGTTTTGGAGGGCTATGGATCACCATATGGTGTTGGTAGCACCGTCAATGAAGCCCGACGTCCTGCTTCTGAAGCCAATAGTTTGCGACTTAAGGCCACACGCGCGAACGCATTGGCAATCTACCATCGTGTCCCCGAGGCACCCGCCCGCCGGGGTTTGTCGGCGGGGGGTGGCACTGGCTTGTGGGCCCCCTATGAGACGCGCTCTGCCGACACCCCTCGTTCACAGTCCGGACCACCTCATGCCGGGCCGCTCTAGCCGCCAAAACCCAATCACTCTGAACGACCGAGTTCGACCCTTTGCCGTCATCCAGTTGGGAGCGTCGCATGACGCGATCTGACCCTGAGGCGACCTTCGGCGGCCGATACGCCAATGTCGGCAGTACGACAAAGAACAGACGCTGGTCGGTAGCCCGCGCTGCATAATAGGGAGGGTAGGCGACAGCAGCAGCCTCGGCCGAGCGCGATTGTAGCGGATGTTACGCTATAAACAGAAAGCAGCTAACGCCCGATGTCGTCCGGCCCAGCCGCGGGATTCGACCATTCGCGTGAGAAGATCGCGGTCGATCCGGATAGGGAGTGCCCTCCGGTGTCACCACGCTCACCCTGTCATGGACGCCCACCACGCGCTGACGGTGCGATCCAGCCCAAAATTAAAGGGCCAGCGACTATCGTCGAAGCGAGAGGCAATCAACCAGGCGATCTACGAAACCGACTTCGACCTGCGGCTGCAAACGGTCAGCTGCTTGATCGAGACCTCCTCTAGAAACTCTGGAAATAAATTACCAGCGCGCATTCATATGTGATATGGTCAAACGTTGGCCAAGAAAAATTAACAAAACAAAGGAGGCCGCGATGAGAGATTATTTTTCATTTCAGCTATTCATGAGAATGTCGACCGTGTTGTTTATTGGAACCGCTATCTATGCAATGGTCTTTGGGACTACATGGTAACGTTTAGGCTCAACGCTTAGACTATCTCGCGACTACCCCTGACATTTGGCACTCCGCGCCGGAGCTACGAGGCGGCGCGCAAGCGCATCGCGAACCGCGTGGACCTGCCAGGCGATCGTTCAGGGAAGAATCCATCCCCATGGACTAAATCCGCGGCAGCTCTTGACCCCCTGAGCGGACGTTGATGCTGTCCAGATGCTGGGTGGAGAAGCCCAGCCTCGCCAAGCCCCAGCGCACTTCCGGCGCGCCCATGAACAATCTCCACAAAAGCCCTGTACGGTGGTTTTCTATCATAGCGATTATTGGCCCCTGATTGATCGCCAGATAGGTTCGGGAGTACCAGTTGCGACCTTCGCAAAACGCGTCGACAAAGCCGAACCGGCCCCATATGCGGTTTAGAGGCTTGGTCAGGAAACCACGCAGTGCGCGCATCGCTTCGGCCGGGGCATAAGGGAAACTCGACAGGGCAGCGGACGGAGCGATTACGCCAAAGTCCCTGTCAGGTGCACTCGCGATGTATCCCCGCGGCCCATGGCTCGCGGTCAAACCCCAGCAGTCAGGGCTGTATCCCAAATGTTTATGGGGATTGCGAACGCAATGCCGATAATTGATCTGCGTATGACAGAGGTTCTGTTGCCAGTAGTCGGCATATCGGTCGCTTAGGCCTCGCGGATCGAGCCCGCAGAAGGAATAGTGCGAAAAGAAGAGCGGACCACCAGAATTCATTCCCAACGGCAGGGCGATCCCGTAATGGTCGCGCCCGTTTCGAAAGTCGGGTCCACCAGCAAAGCCTTCGTGATAGATGCCCGGATCAATGGAGTGGCGCGCTGATCCCGCCGCCAGCACGAAAGTGAGCAGGCATTCGTTCCAACCCCTGATCGGGCTGTCCATCGCCCAGCCGTGGTTGGGGCTCCAGTGCCACATGAGTTGCCGAGCCCCGCGCGTGAACCAGTTCCATTCGGCCTGTGACAATAGCTCGTCTACGCTCTGGCGAAGGCGCGCCTCCTCGGTTGCCATCCCGGCGAAATACTCGCGGGCGCAAATCAGGCCTTGAAACAGGAAAGTGGTTTCGACCAGATCAGCGCCGTCGTCCTTGCGACGGAATGGAATTGTCGCACCAGTGCGGCCGTTGATGAAATGAGGAAACACGCCCTGATAGCGCGGCGAGCTTTCCAGAAAATCCAGCATTCCCTGTAATCGGCTTAACGCCGCCGTGCGATCGATCCATCCGCGTTCAACCGCAACGATGATGGCCATGATGCCGAAGCCAGAGCCGCCGATCGCCACGAGATCGTTGGCCGGAGCACCGGTGGTCTTCTGTCGATCACGGGCAAGGCCGCTAATGGGATGTGCGCCTTCCCAGAAGTACCGGGCCGTATGCCGCTGCACGATGTCCAACAGCGCGTCATCGTCAAATTCGAGAACATTTGCCGGGAGGTCAGGGGCTTGGAGCGTGCTGGGAATCATCAAGCCGGTTCCCGAAATTGGCATACAGACCACCGGTCATTGTGCCATGTCAGGTCAAATGCCGCCATAGGTCCAACCGCCTCGCCCGCGCTTCGTTTGGCTAGTGCGGATGTTCCGCAGCGGCTGCGGTTATCTTGCCTCGCTATTGCTAGCCAGTTCGGGAGTGCGTCCAAGATTTAGCCGTCCTGTAACTTGCTAGCCGCAAACGGTTCATTCGGGGGGTCGAGAGACATCGAAAAGAGCAACGCCGAGCCCGCAGCGATCAAAGCCACGCATACGATTGCGTACATCGTTCGTTTCATGCCCGCCTAACCCCAATCCATCAATACACAACGCTTGGCCGCTGCATGTTCGAGAATGTGCCTCCCATGACAGCGAGATTGTTTTTGATCGGAATCGCAAAATCGGTGCCATCGCTGCACTTCCGCACCGATCGCCTAAGCAGCCTGGCGTGGGTGACGTTCCCGACCATCCCGCCGCTCATTCCATGGCAGGCACATCTCCGCTGACGAACAAGGTCGAAGGCTCGCCATACTCGCCGAGCGCCGGATTGGCTTCTCGCGACCAGGCGATGACGCCGGCATGCTTGGGTGCCAGCGCCTTCGCTGTCCGAATTGCACGCTCCTCGCTCTGCTGCTCGGCTGGGCCGAATACAACCTGAAGCACGCCGTCGTCATCAGGGTCGAACGCCATGACGACGACCAGCTTGGGCATCTTCTGCTTCGGAAGGATAGCGTCCGACATGTGTTGTTTCCTTGTGGGCCGCTCTCAACTTTAGATTTGGAGCGAGTGGAGTCCGAGATTTGGACGAAATCGACTTCAAAACGGCAGGGTTGTCGGCAGTTTATCCGAAGAACACGATGAGGATAATAACTAAAACCCATAATGTTGATCAGAAACCCGACCATCGCGGTTCGGTCCGACGACGTCAGATACTCTTTTATCGGGGCGCTCCAGCGAGCCGAGTGGCCTGCTGCGACTGCCTTGGTGGGGTTGTTTGAGGTCCCCGGATGCCAAAGGCACGGGATACTGGTTTTCTCATTCTGCTGCCCAGGTCGTTCGATCCGGCATCTCAGATTGCCAGTGGCGCATGCGATGTGTACTTCGAGAGAGCATCGCCAGTTGTTGTGGTCGAATATTTCGCTGAAAGGCACCGGGCGTTCTAGTGAGGTAGGCCCGATCGCTACATCGCGTGGACGCAATAAAACTGACATACGCCTATATTTGCCGGCCTGATAACTCGATCTCGAAGGTCATTGTCGCCTTCAAGATTGGTTGGCTGTGTTCGTCGCGAACCTCGATTGCAAGGCAGCAGCGGCGGTCGGGTGGTGCGATTTCTCTCACATAGTCCGCCAGGGCCGCGAAAGCCTTCGCACGAGCAGCATTGAGGCTTCCAGCAAGCCTTGTCCCCTCATCGTCGGGAAAGAGCCGGTCATTGTCGCGCACGTCGAAATAATACAGCGCCATGGCGACCGAACTACACTTAGGTCGGCCTGTTTCATGTCTTATTTTGTACGATGCCGCTCCAGCTCGCCTCAGATAAGCCGGTTGTCCTCGGCCGTCGAGCGAGCACGGCGACGGGTGCCGTCCGTATCCGCCTTCCGGTGCCGTTCCGCGGCCTCCTTGCGGATCTGCTCGAAGCGATTGTCTTCGACTTCCCTGCTCGTCGGCGTCGTGTCCGTCTTTTTCACAAAAGAGATCATTATCGTGTTCCTGGTTTGACGCGAAGACGTCCGAAGACGATTACATTTGCGTGGCTTAGGCTGCGAGTGCTGCAGCGCAGCCTTCGGCGGCGCGCCTGTCGGGAGACGTCTGACCAGGCATCGTCGCCCAGCCTCCTGCCTCCACGAACAGCCGCCGCTTGTAGCTGTCGGAGATTGCGTTCAATGCGGTGAGTTGCGCCGACTTATCCGGAGACGCATTGAACTTGTCGATGCAGATGACTGAGGCCAATTCGCTGCGCGCCGAGTCGCCGGCGGCCTTTGCCTGTGCTAGCGACGTGCCGCCCGTGACCCACCCGCCCCAGCTGAAGCCGACGATCATCGTTGCGACAGCCGTCGCAGCGCACGCCCAGACGAGCGCCGATTTGGATGGCTGATAGGCTTCCCAGCGCTGGGCGAGCGATTGCTTGGTATTGGTCTGCATGGCCATGTAAGTTCTCCTCCTTGAGTGTTGTTCTGGATTGCGCCCGGCCGCCAGCCGCCGGGCATTCAGCCGCTGCTTAGTGTCCCATTCCACCCATGCCGCCGCCATTGCCCGCAGCGGCTGCATCCTTCGGCGGAACATCCGCAATCATGGCTTCGGCGGTAATCAGAAGCGCGGCGATGGAGCCCGCGTCCTGCAGAGCGGTGCGGACAACCTTGGCGGGATCGATGATGCCGGCCTTGATCATGTCGACATAGGTTTCGGTCTGGGCATCAAATCCCTCGCTGGGGTTCTTGCCGCCGGCCAACTTGCCGACGACGACCGAACCTTCAAAGCCAGCGTTCTCGGCGATCTGCCGGATCGGTGCTTCGAGTGCTTTCAAGACAATCGAAATACCCGCCGTCACGTCGGCATTGGTTCCGGTAAGCCCGGCCAAGGTTGCCGTGGCACGAAGAAGCGCTACGCCGCCGCCTGCCACGATGCCCTCTTCCACAGCGGCGCGGGTGGCGTTCAGCGCATCATCGATGCGATCCTTCTTTTCCTTGACTTCGGTCTCGGTCGCGCCGCCGACGCGAATGACGGCAACACCGCCGGCAAGCTTCGCCAGCCGCTCCTGCAGCTTCTCCTTGTCGTAGTCCGAGGTGGTCTCCTCGATCTGCGCTTTGATCTGCTGGATGCGGCCGGCGATCGCCTGCTTTTCGCCGGAGCCGTCGATCACCGTCGTCGTGTCCTTTTCGATGACTACGCGCTTGGCTCGGCCGAGCATGTCGATGGTGACATTTTCGAGTTTGATGCCGAGATCTTCCGAGATCAGCTGTCCTTGCGTCAGAACGGCGATGTCTTCCAGCATAGCCTTGCGGCGGTCGCCGAAGCCTGGGGCTTTGACCGCCGCGACCTTCAGGCCGCCGCGCAGCTTGTTGACGACCAAGGTCGCCAGCGCTTCGCCTTCGACGTCCTCGGAGAGGATCAGCAGCGGCTTGCCGCTCTGCACCACGGCCTCGAGGATCGGCAGCATGGCCTGCAGATTGCCGAGTTTCTTCTCGTGCAGGAGTATGTACGGATCCTCCAGTTCCACGCGCATCTTCTCTGGGTTGGTAACGAAGTAGGGAGAGAGATAGCCGCGATCGAACTGCATGCCCTCGACCACCTCGAGTTCAGTCTCGGCCGTCTTGGCTTCCTCGACTGTGATTACACCTTCATTGCCAACCTTCTTCATCGCCTCGGCGATCATCGCACCGACGGACGCGTCGCCATTGGCGGCAATCGTGCCGACTTGGGCGATCTCCTCCGATGATTTCACCTTTTTGGACCGGGCCTGGATGTCCTTCACGACGGCGGCTACGGCAAGGTCGATGCCGCGCTTCAAATCCATCGGGTTCATGCCGGCGGCAACAAGCTTTGCACCTTCGCGAAGAATGGAGGCGGCAAGCACAGTTGCGGTCGTGGTGCCGTCCCCGGCCAGGTCATTGGTCTTCGAGGCCACTTCGCGCACCATTTGCGCGCCCATATTCTCGAACTTGTCGGAAAGCTCGATCTCCTTGGCGACGGTGACGCCGTCCTTGGTGATGCGCGGCGGGCCATAGGCCTTGTCGATGATGACATTGCGGCCCTTGGGACCGAGCGTTACCTTGACGGCGTTGTTCAGGATTTCGACCCCGCGCAGCATGCGGTCACGAGCGTCGGTTGCGAATTTGATTTCCTTGGCAGACATGATTTTTCGTCCAGTTCAGTCTTGAAATGAGGAGAGCGGGAAAATCGCTCGGTCAGGCAGCTTTCTTGGCCGCTTTGGCCTTGTCGATGATGCCCATGATGTCGGTCTCCTTCATGATAAGGAGATCTTCGCCGTCGATCTTGACCTCGGTTCCCGACCATTTGCCGAACATGACGGCGTCGCCAGCCCTCACGTCGAGAGGGATCAGCTTGCCGCTTTCGTCGCGCGAGCCCGGACCGACGGCAATCACCTCGCCTTCCTGCGGCTTTTCCTTGGCATTGTCGGGAATGATGATCCCGCCCTTGGATTTGATATCGCCTTCGGCGCGTCGGATGACGACGCGGTCGTGAAGTGGCCGGAATTTCATTGGGATTCTTTCTGCGGCCGGCGCATAGGTGGGCCGCGCCTTTGTATTAGGCCCTTTGGCACTCGAATGATAGGAGTGCCAAAAATAAAACCTGATAGCCTGGAAACAGGAAAATATAAATTGGTGGCTGTCTAATTATTTCCGTGTAAAGGTAGTTGGCTTAGCCTCTCCTTTTGCCGTTACGCGAAAGTACCCAAATTTAAAAGTGCTCGCGCCTTGTTCGCAGCTCGATTGAGGAGCATATATAGAGTGCGTTGATTTTGGCCGATTGGCTTTCGCGGTGTCAGAGACCTAGACCCGCCATGCACCCCGAATCTCGACAGTGAATGCATACCGCCGATCCGGCGCGCACTTCGCTCTGTTCGATCTGGATTGGACCCTGGCGCTGACCACGGATGTACTGGCAGCATCGGGGTCGTCCGGTTCGAGCGGGAATGATGCAGGAGGCGCATCCGCGTGCTCCTGCGGAGGCCTGCAATATGACCAGCCGCACCACGCAAACTGTCGTTCACTTTTCATCGGATTTCCGCTTGCCGGGTTTTGACGCGCCGCAACCGGCGGGAGACTACCGCGTCGACCACGACGAGGAGCTGGTAGAGGGCACCTCCCGGCTTGCCTGGCGACGAGTCGGCGCTTTCATGCACCTGCCGGCGGTCGCCACGCAGGCTCCGACGCAGCAGATGGTGCCGATCAATCCAGCGGACCTGGAAGCCGCCCTCGCAAAGGACCTTGAACAATCATGATGGCACCATCCCGCCGTGCAACCCCGCGCGACGCTGCAAAACATCTTTTTTCGATTGGGCAGTGCGTCCGGCTGAAGGGCGGGTTCCAAACGTCGCCCAAGCTTGGGGATATATACCGGATCACCGCAACGCTACCTCCGCGCGACAACTCGTTTCAATACCGCCTTCGCAATGACGACGAGCGCCATGAACGGGTTGCGACCCAAGACCGCTTGGAACCGCTAGGCCCGGATCAACCGGATGGCGCAACACTCATAAAAAGGACGTTCGGCAATGGCCAAGGGACAGAAACGCAGCAGCCGCGAGATCAGAAAGCCGAAACAGGTGAAAGCACCGCCGAAACCTGAAGGCGCATTCGGCGCGCAGAGTAAGCAGGCCGAGGCCAATGCCCCACGTGGCAAGGGCAAGAGCTGACAGCCATGGCGCTCGTTCGGAACGGGTCCGGTCAGTGATGAAGATCGTGATCGAATTCTACCGCACCCGAAACGCGGACGACGCTCATGCCGTCGTCGGCCGCGAAACGAAGGAAGCGGTGAATACCAGTGACGCGATCGAGATTGCGCGGCTGCTTTCGCAAACCCTCGACATGCCGCAGCGACCAGACGCCATGACGATCACCGACGCCAACGGCGCGACACTCTATTCTGGCGTCACTAACGCTGAAGCGGCCAATGACGAAAGGCAACAATCATGAACGGTCAAAACAATCAAACCGAGCTGCGACGCAATAGTGTCGCGATCGCCATCTGGGAAAATGAGGGCGGCGCACCGGGCAATGATTTCACGGACCACCAATACGGTCGTCGTATCGAAGCGGATAGGTCCTGGACGGTCTATCATGTCTTCACGGGCGTTACGGCGCGTGTCGGCAACGATGACTTGACTGGCCTAGACAGGTCACAGGCCACAAGCAGGATGATGTCTCTCAATATTCGCAACGCCGAATGCCGCAAACAGCCCATCAGCCTGCCGGCACTCGCCCGGGATGCGTCGGGCGAAGCGATGGGATGCCGGTCATGACACTGTCCTTTCCAAACCCGAGCCGCAGCTTCGATGATGAGCAGAACGTCGTCCGCTTCAGCGGCCATGACGGCATGTCCCAAGTGCGATTCCTGGTGGAGGCCGCTGCACTGGAGAAATCGGGCGCGGAGTTACGTGGGACAGCGCCATCGGAGGCGAAGTGCCTCGCCGCGTTCGATTCAATGCGCACGTCCATCTACGACGCAGCGCGCAAGGCTTATTCTCACCGACGTCGCGAATTCTATATTTTAACGGCCGCCGATTTCCGGTAGTCGGATCAGGAGCGAGTATCCTCATGCTGATCCGCTATGGCTATGAAATCACGCTGACCTGCCAGCAGCCGACCGCATTGGTATGTCTCCTGTCGGTCCACGAAGATCGTGCGGCCGACATCAGGGTTCCAGAAACGACATTCACCGCCCCCGACGTTCCGGTATCGACCTACGCGATCTCTTCGGCAACCGATGTCGCCGGCTGGTCGCGCCGGCCGGCGACCTGACGATGTGGGGCGATGCGACGATCGAGGATGACGGCAAGTTGGACAGGGTGCTGCCCAACGCACGGGAACTCGCGGTGGCGGAATTGCCGGACGACTGTCTCGTCTACCTCATGGGCAGCCGCTATTGCGAAACCGACCGTCTCAGCCAGATTGCGTGGGACCTGTTCGGCACGATCCCGCCCGGGTGGGGTCGCGTGCAGGCGATCTGCGACTTCGTCCACAACCACATACGCTTCGACTACATGCAGGCCCGGTCGACCCGGACAGCTTTCGAGGCATTCAACGAACGCATCGGCGTCTGTCGCGACTTCGCGCATCTCGCGGTGACCTTTTGCCGCTGCCTTAACATCCCCGCCCGCTACATCAACGGTCATCTCGGTGACATCGGCGTCCCGGTCGTCGATCCGATGGACTTCAGCGCTTGGATAGAGGTATTCCTCGATGGCGAATGGCATACCTTCGATCCGCGCAACAACACGCCGCGGATCGGCAGGATAGTAGTCGCACGCGGCCGAGATGCGGCCGACATACCGCTCATCAATTCCTTCGGCCCGCACGTCCTGAAGGCGTTTCGAGTTTGGACCTATGAAGTGGTGCCGGATTTGCAATGACTCGAAGCGTCGTGGATGAGACCTGGGGATCGATATCAAGTGAGAGGATAACCTCACTCGATAGAACGATTTCGAAAAGGGGCTTGGCTGAGATTTCCTCCTCCCGAAAGCCGAAACCCATGACTGGTGACGGCCCCAAACCCGACTTTCCGCGCTTGTAGCGCGGAGGTCAGCAAATGGCGCCACTTGCTCGTTCCCATCGATGAGACGAATGGCAACGTTCCGACCCTTCTCTGCCCTTCGTTCGGAGGACTTCTAAGGCAAGCACTGACCCGAGTCGGCCCTTTGACGCTCACCTCGGCCTTCAGAGCAGCTGAATCGCCCGCCGCCCGGGTAGCGCCAGGAGCTGCCATTCCCGGCGCTTCTCCAAACCTGAGCTTCGCGCTACGGCTTGAATCGACCCGATTGAGACGTAGGACGCTCCATCGCGATATAATCCGAGCCCATGCGCCAACGCAGTGTCGAAGAAAAAGGTTTTATGCGGTATTGCGCGAGCAAGCTGGACTGCGATGCGTGTTCGCTGACGCTGCGGTGTTGTCCGAAGGCGCCAGCGCGCAAAGAGGGTCGTTGGCTAGCGCGGAACGTCTGCCAACGAGCTTAGTGCCCGGCGGATAGAATCGCGCGAAAACGGCTTCTCGACAACTGGTCGACCGGCCCGTTCAAGGAAGCGCGCCGCAGCGCCGCCGAGCGTGTCGCCGGTAACGAAAACGAATCGCTCCGCTATGCCCGGGATTGCCTGACAGGCCCAATCGAACAAGGCGGGGCCGTCGATGTTCGGCATCCGCAGATCGCAAAAGATCACATCGAAAACAGCACTCATCAGCGCTGCCTTGGCGCCGGCGCCGTCCTCGACGATCCTGACGGCAAAACCTTCAGCCTCTAGTAGTTCTGCCATCGTTTCCCCAACCTCCCGCTCGTCATCGACCACAAGGGCGGTGCAACCGATGCCCGCGACCGAGTGCGCCGCAACACCTTCGACTGAATCTGACGAAGTGCAGGCCTCCACCGGCAACAGCAACCGGAAATGCGCGCCGTCCGCACGGTCAAGCAGGGCCAGCCGTCCATTGTGCGACTGCACCACGCTGAGCGAGAAAGCGAGCCCGATCCCGGTGCCCGCACCCTGAGCCTTGGTGGTAAAAAACGGATCGAAAACGCGATTCCGGATCTCGGCGGGCACACCGGGGCCATTGTCGGCGATCACGATCTGGAGGTCATTGCCTTCAAGCGACGTTTCGATCTCGATCCGCCGCGGTGCCGGTATCTCCTGCAGGGCGTGTTGCGCGTTGACGATCAGGTTGTAGAACACCTGATGCATCTGGTCAGGGTCGACTTCCAGAGGCGGCAGGCCCTCGGCGAGCCGGCATTGCACCTCGATGCCTGCCGTGCGCAAACCGTAGCCGGCGATGTCGAGAACTGCGCGGATCAGATCGTTGACGTCGATACTGCGGCGCTCCGGCTGGCGTTGTCGCGCCATTGCCAGGAAGGTCTTCACGATGCGCGCGCAGCGCTCGGCGGCGAGTCTGATCTTGCCGGCCCGCTGTGCGTGGGCGGTTCCGCCTAGAAATTCTTCCAGCAACTGGGCCTGCGCGACGACGACCGCCAAGGGGTTGTTGAGTTCGTGCGAAACGCCGGCAAGCAGCGAACCAAGTGCGTTGAGGCGCTCGCTCTGAGCCAATGCCTCGCGCGACCGCGCCAGTTCGGCTTCAGCCGCCTTGGTTGCGGTGAGATCAAGAATGCTGCCGACGATCACCGGTCGGTCGTCCATCTCGATGTGGCGCCAACTCAGCGACACGGGAAACATGGAGCCGCCCAGACGCCGAAGTTGAGCCTCCACGCCGTCGGCGCGCGGCTGCTGACGTGACAGCGCTTTGAGGCGCCGATAGTCTTCCCGTGTGGCGAACCAGCGGTGCTGCCGCAAGCTGTCCTCGTCCTCCGGGCCTATGCCCATGATCTCGCGGAAGGCGGGATTGGCGTTAATCAGCTGCCTCGTTCGCGAGTCTATGAAAACGACCGGAACCGGATGATAGTGAGTGAGGTCTCGGAAGCGCCGCTCGCTTTGCTGCAGGCGCTCGGCTGCGCGCTTCTGCTCGGTTATGTCGATATCGAAGCCGCCGATGCGCGCCTGCTGCTGATCGGCTCCCAGAACGGGAAAGCGGACGACAAGGCTCCAGGCATAGTCGGCCGCGTTGCTTAGGAATTCCTCAATTGCAATCGCCTGTCCTGATTCCAGGACGCGGCGATCGTTTTCCGCGATCATCGCGGCTTCCTGGGGCCCGAAAATGTCGGCCGCGCTTAATCCGATTGCGCTCTCGGCCGGCCGGCCGAAGACCTTTCCCATTTCCGGATTGGCGACCAGATAGCGACCGTCGGTATCCTTCAGGTACATGCCTACGGGAGCATGCTTCATAAACGCCGCCAATCGGGCTTCGCTGGCACGCAGAGCGGCGTCGGCAGCCTGGCGCTGCGACAGGTCGCGCAAGCTCGCCGTGAAGAAGCGACGTTTGCCGCTCCGGGCTTCGGTGATCGTGAGTTCCACCGGAAACTCGGTGCCGTTCGCTCGCATGGCAGTCTGCTCTGTGCGACGCCCAAGCAACAGCGGGACGCCACCCGCAAGATAGGCCGCAAGCCCATCTGCGTGCGCCTTGCGCAGATGCGGCGGGACGATGAGCTCCGAGATCTGTCTGCCGACCGCTTCAGCGCGCGAATAGCCGAAGGTCTCCTCGGCCGCCGGGTTGAATTCCACAACCAATCCGGCTTCGTCCGTGACGATCACGCAGTCGAGCGATGAGCGAACCACCGAAGCGAGGATCGCCTCTTGGAATGCGTTTCCGGCGTCGTCTTCTTGCAAGGGCGGGCACTCCGTGACGACCGGTCGGAACGCTGGCCGTCGGGCTGGCAAGGATGACGATTATCGTGAGTTCCGGCAAGATGCCTGAATCCGACCGCAGTACGGTGCGGGGGTGGGGAAACGCTTGCACCAGCAGGAGAAGGAGCGCTAGTTGCCGACGTTTGGTTACACGCCGGAATGCAGACCTTCGGGAACGACGATGTAAGCGCCAGGACTTCAGGAGCCTTCCGAAAGTTGATCGCCTTCATTGCGCATTCGCGACAAAACGAAATGCACTGCCGATTCTCTCGACCGCGCCAAGGCCAGGATAGGCGAAATGGTAGCCAAGGAGCCGGAAGCGATCTGTCGCCGACCGGTCGACAAAGCGTTGGCGACTGGCGATAGCGGCTTGCTTGTCGGTGTCATTGCCGAAGCGCCAGGCCGGATGCTCGAACGAAACGATCTCGTTGGTAACGACGTCTCCGGTCACGACAAGCGTCTCAGATCCGGTAAGCGCATAGGAGAAATGTCCGGGAGTATGTCCCGGCGTGGCTATCGCATGAATACCCGGTAAGACTTCGTCCTTATCCTTCACGGTCATTACACGCTCGCGGATCGCGGAAAGATCCCGTTGCGAGCCTTGCGCGAACGGATGTAGCACTTCGAGCATGGAGGACGCGTAGTCCGGGGTCATCCAGAAGTCCCACTCCGCTGCGCCGATGTAGTAGGTGGCATTCGGAAAGCGCAGCTTGCCCGTGGAACCTAGCATGCCCCACAGATGATCTGGATGCGCGTGGGTGAGCAGCACCTTGGTGACGGCGGCAGGGTTGTGTCCTGCGGCCGAAAGTGCGGTTTCCAGTTGTCCCTCCGTTGGCTGGAATTTACCGCCCCGCCGATGTCGACGAGGATTAGGTCGTTCTCGCTTTGGATCAGCGGGAAGTTGCATTTTGCCTCTATGGTGCCGCCGCTGCCGCCCAACCGCTTCTCAATGTGTGCCCATTCAGCGAGGATGGCGTCTGGCGCGACGATTTCCGCCGGACGTCTTGGACGCCGCTGTTGTGGCCTTATATGTCGAGCGCCGGTCGCAGAGAAACCGCTGGGCAGACGAATTTGCGACAGTTCCATAAGATAGATTACGCGACTTTCGACAATAAACTAATGTATTTCTCGGTATTATTAAGTTGGCACGTGCGCTTACTGTAGGTCTTAACGACAGTATCCGGAGATTACCGATCAGTGCGGCAACAATTTCCTCAATGTCTCGGTTTTCGACGGATCGATGTTACTTAAGGCCATCATCGTCCGATGAAATTGGACGGAAACCCCTGAACTCTTCTGAAACGCTGGGGGTCCGGCGCCCCTCAGGTCAGACCATCAACCTTCGCTCGCCTGCCCTCTGGGTGCACTCACTTGTGCGGCATGCAATAGACTCCCTCGGATTCCATCAGTACCGCGCCACCCTTCAACTCGCTCAGTGCGCCGACCCAGGCTTCCGAATAAGTGCGGCTGGCATCTACGGCCGTCAGCCAAAGAACGCGATTGTCGGCCAGTTCGACTTTAACTTCCTGCTGCAAAGGGCTTGCCTGAACGGTCTGTTGATAGTGGCGTTTGATCCTGACATTGCTGGCCGGGAACTCAACTTCGTTGCTGCCGTAGTTCAGAACAAATCCAGTGTGATCCTCAGCCACCAAGCAACTGCCATCACGCTCACACACGATTTTGGCAGCGCTCTTGCAATCCCATTTCAGTGAAGCGGGCCACATAGGGTTGTCCACGCTTGATCGGGGCCTGTCGCTCTGACCAGCCGCCGCCAACATTGCGGCTGTGTTCAGGACAGCAAACGACAGGATAAGCGACTTGAACACTACAAACCTCCCTGAATTGTGACCCTCATAGTGCCTCGTCCTCGTGATCGCCCGGCTCATGGCATGTCGAGATTGAACCAGCTTTTCTGGCGCATGCCGTTCGCGTCGTCATACTCGATGAACCAGGGCTCTCCGCGCATCGGTCGAGCGATAGTGTAGTAGGTTGGGTCATTACCCAGGGAATGCCCTTTGTCGTTGCCGCTTGTCTGGATTTTTGCCGTCACCACCTTACCTTCGATTTCGATTTGGACCTGTCGTGATCCGTCTCCATCACGTCCGCCGAGCCCGCTGTTTTTGAGAACGACGGGTAACGTGAGTCTGTCGGAGCTGATGCGGCAGATGTTCCGTTCTTGCCCCATTCCGGGCCGGTCGGAGTTGGCACCAACTGCTTGCCAGCCAAGCGGACAATCCTCATACTTCTCAAATTTCGCGGCGCTGGAGTTGGCTTGCGGACAGGTCGGCCAGTTAAAACCCGGGGCTTCCATCGCCGCAATCAACTTGTAGATTGGCGGGTGGCAACAAGGAGTGCCCTGCCAATCACCGGACAGACACAGGAGGACCTGACAGCCCCATTCCGATGCCTGTGATTGGGATGGGAGAGCCGCGGCGCCCGCGACGGCGGCGGCACTCACCAAGAAATGTTTCAGCATGGTCATAGCCTTTTCCTCGTTGCGGATTTTGATAGTTTACTATGGATGATCCGCGCGAAAAAGGACAGATCGAAAAGGCAGGTTTGTGCGACTACACCGATTTATGAAACGAGACGACGCGGGCGCGGTCAACAACCCGTTGCGTGCCAACATTGCCCTGACGCTTGAGCGGGAGAGAGCCAAACGTGGCCTATCCCATATGCACATGGCCGAGCTGTTTCGCACCCCTGAAGGCGAAGGGCTCGCTTACCGAACTTACATCCAGACCGTTCGGCAGAAAAATAATGTCACATTGACGACGCTGCAGATCATGGCAAACGGCCTGCAAGTGTCTGTCGCAGAACTGCTCTCCGGCGGGAAAAAACTCCCCGAATGGGTGCATCAGCTGGACGAAACTGCGATCCGCAAGCGCCTTGCACACATCATCGACATGGAGCGGCAACGACGCGATATGCTCCGCTATGAGATGGCGAAGCTGATCGGCGTGGCGGAGGCGACATTCATGAAACTGGAGCGCGCGAGCGGCAACATCAGCGTGGACACGATTGCCGCGATCGCCAAGGCGTTGAAGCTTGATCCACGGACGTTCCTATTTTGGGATAAGGTCCCACCAACCTGATCTACGTGTTATTGGCTGCAGCCGGACGCGCAGGCACGCCTAACAGAGAATTTTCTGGTGAACTGACCGGCCAACGCCACACTCATGCTCGCCGGGCCGACTTGTCAGCACACGACAGAAACCGCTTCAAGCTCAAACCGGCCCACAAAATGTAAGGCGGCATGGCGAGCGAATAGTGACCACAGTTTAATTCCAAAATACTTGGCCTAGCACCGGCATCCTTCAGCCTCCGCATGAACCTCTCCGATAGTTCTGGCAACACCACTTTGTCTCTCTTAGCCAACACAACGTGAAGATCGAGATCAGGCCGTGCCAAACAAAGTTCGTAATTCTCCAAGTTAAGCGGACCCCAGGCCCTTCTGAGATCGGTCAGCTCAATCTCAGACTCAATGCTGTCACGTATCAGTCGTGTCGCGCGACCCGTCCAAACCATATCCGCTAGACTCCCCGCCGTCAGAAACAGAGAGGCTTTTGACACAGCCGAGTCGTGCGCCGCGACCAGCCCCGCAACCCACGAGCCTAAGCTCATACCGACAACCGAAATCTCTCGATAGCCTTCGCTCTTCAACAATCGTATGAGTTTTCGCCCATCCAACACTGCCTGCCTTACAGATTGGATCGTTCGACCGAGATTAGGGCTAAGCATATAATCGGCGTGCACGGAGCCGGGACGGCTACGTTCTAAGTGATAAGGCATAGCAATCTCGACAACCGTGATGCCACGCTGCGAGAAAAAGTTGGCAATCTGACGATTCCGGGCGCTTGCATTCCAATGGTGAAAAATCACCATTGCCTGATCGAACGCCCCGCCTTCTGTGATTTTCGCCGAGACAACGTTGTTCTGTTCGACATCAGTAGAAATGTCCGATGGAAATTTGAGCCACCCATCTAGCCTTTCAAACCCCTGATCACTCACACTCGGCTCATCGAAAAAGGCTGGATCAACCACGGCTTGGTCCGCAAGGGCACAGAATCCCTCGATACTTGTCATCTTCTTCGCACCTGGAAAGGCGCGTTCCGCGTCAAGGACGAAATCCGTTGGTTTCTTCCCTTCCTCACCGCGAAGGGCCCGGCGTTCGTCCCAACGATCAAGCCAACTATGATACACTCTGTTTGTTTCCCAAATCACTCTCTCGCCATCGCCCCAACCCTGGATCGAACAGGCCGTAAAGCGCGACTAGCACTGAAATGGCCAGAAGGGTCGAAAAGCCGGCAAACGTGTCGATCAACAAGTAGCTGACAACAAGTAACGCCACGACCGCCGACATCTTCCACAAAGGCGCATGAAATCGACCCCCGACACCTAATCGGATGGTGCCATACAGAAATACAAAACAGGTTGAAATAACGACAAGAAGGCTGCTGTAATGCGTCGGCATGCGATAGCGGAACCCGTTGGTCACATGCTCGCGACCTTGGAACATAAAAGACATATCGCCGACCAACCACGCCACAATATTTTCACCACTGGATGCCAGATACGAGCTTTGGACCTTCATCCATATGGCGACCAGAACCCCCAAAACAGTACACCGAAAAACCGCACGCATCACTGTGAGGCCGGCTTCATTGAGTTCTTGCTGATGATCAACATACGACAGCTTCTTCAATCTGTCCCCAATTCTCCAAAGCTCATGAACAACCGTGTAGACCAAAATGAGACCTGCGAAGAAAAGATAAAACACCAGGCACATGTATAGGTAGGCTAGCCCCGTAAAAGCGACTGTTTCTGGGACAGATACGATCTCAGGACGCACAAGAGCTATTTTCCCCCAATCCATGGCATAGTTGCCACCGCCCCTCATCAACGGGATCAGGGACACGCCGATCCATTGAAAAAGACCCGCGAACAGCAAGCAAATCAAAAAAACCGACCAATAGGTGTACGAGGAAGAGTCAACGTTGCGCAACCAGGCGTCGTCGCTTTCCACCTGATCGCCCTGCACTGCAAGCTTTCTGCGCCCCTCACTTTTCCAGAAGACCAGCAACTCTATAACGAAGAAGAAAAACAGCGGTAAGAACACCATAAAGTCGAGTGTCCAATTTGCAGCCCAAAGAAATCCAACCTGCTTAACGAGCCCGTCGGCTCGCTCGTAGGTGACGTTGTGGATACCAATGATGTACGACAAAAAGCCGAGGGCGGTCATGCCGGCAAACACCGACGCCGGTAAATTCAGGGGAGATCCGTAACTAAAAAACGCCTCCGATTTCCTCGCCAAACTAAAACGCCGCCTCGGCCCCTTGGCGTCAGTATCCCGTGTCAGCTCTGCCGGCGCGTCTGTCTTGTCATCGAAAGTCCCAGTCAGTGCCGTATCTGGAGTCTCCTGTGCAACGCTGCTTCCGGCTCTCTTCCATTCTCGTCTCTTGGCCGATAAGCGCGATTGCGCCGCACTAAGCTCCATCTGCCATTCGCTAGTCGCGATCGGATCATCGCATCCAAAAATCCTCGCCAGCCAACGAATGTTGGTAGTGCTAATCCCCTTCTCGTTCTCCTGAAACCAAAGCTGCACCGTTCGCAGATCAACCCCAACCTGATTGGAATCAATCTGTGAAATCGCCTCTGCAAGAAGCTCGGGCGTCCATGGGCCTGCAGGAAACCCGTCTTTGCCTAACGGCCGACCCGCACCCGCCGCCGCCAGTCGTTTGAATAATTCTTTGAAATCACTCCCGTCTCTCGGCGGAGGGAGAAATAACTTTCCGTTCGTAAACAATGACTTACGGGCTCTAGTTTCGTTCCATTTCGCTAGGCTTCGTATTTTATCGTGCCTTCGTCCTCAATCAACGGTTTTGTCAACTCGATTTTGGCCGGCCGGGAGAAGATCGAATGACCGGAACCCGCTGGAGAGGCTGAACACGGTTGTTGCGTGGGAGGCCAGCCAAGGCAGTGAACTGCCCGGATCGGTCGCAGGGCGGGCGCCCACCTTACGAGACGGTTATGATGTTAAAAAATCCTGGTGTTACAGACTTTACGGGCTGTCAGATGAGCAGTCCGAGTTCAGATCATGGACCGGCGCACCTTCGGCCGGTCCCTTGGTCTTCTCGTTGCCGGCGACAGGGTCGACGCGGGTTGCTGGGCCAGCACCAACACCGGCGCCGAAGGCAGGCCGATGCCGAAGAATATCAAGCACGGCAACCGGACATGCTCCCGAACCCGCGCCCGTGTCGGGCATCCTCTCGCCGACCAGAAGGACCGCATGGGACTGTTCATTCGCACCATCGACTGGTCGAGCCCGCGCCAAGGTCAAAATCGGGATGGGCAATCTCGGCGTACAAGCTGAAACGTTTTGTCTGGTGGCAGGGGCGGAGTGTGCTCGCATGAGCGAAAGGCAGGGGAAGCCAGGGCTTCGGGAGCCCGAGAAGCAGAGGGATGAACCTATCGCTACTTTCTCGCCTCCCCAAGTATCAGTTACGTGGAGCCGGTCGATGTCTATTCAATTGGTCTGTAGCAACGGACAGGTGGTAGCGGCTGAAGGCGTCGCGAAACTGATAGCGGAACATCGTCGGAGTATTGCTGAGCTTGAACGTCTCGGCAAGCGAGCGATGGAGGCCGAGGGTACGGACGCGATCTTGCTGGGTCGGAGGCTGGACGTGGTCATGGCGGAGGAGGCCGCACTGCGAAGGCGTGCTGCCATTGCCCCGGTAACCAACATCGCAGAAATGAAAATGAAGGCAGCTTATTTCCGGCGGTTGTTGGGGCAAGGCTGGTGCGAGATTGATGTCGACGATCTGCGCGCGTTGCTCGGTTCTTTCACGAAACTGCAGTCCTAGAAGAAGAGCGCGGAAATCCAGGAGATCACGGTATTCCAGGCCGCATAGAGTCCTGCTGGTACCAAGATGATCGCGATGAATGCAATAGCATCGCCAATGGCGCCGTCGGTGCGCCCTTCCACGGGATAGTAATATCTGTGCGCTTCATCATCATGCTTCATGGCTGTCTCTCCGACCGCTGGTTCAGCAGCAGTTGCACAGGATGCTGAAACGTTGTGCTCCACAAACCTGCACGTTTCATCTTAGCGTTGATTTCCGCGACGAGGTAGTTGTCATTGACGGTTTTGCCTTTTGCTGTCATTGCGGCAAACGCATATCCGGTCGCTATCAGCGCGGTGCCAACGTCGATTGTTTCGCCATCGAGCTGAGCACCGCACACGACAAAAACCGCCTTGTCGAGGGCGTAGCCGATTGGCTGGCATGTAACCGCGGCGCTATCGAACAGCGCAGCAAGGTGCGCCAGCGAGGTGTTCCCGCAATCGATTTTGTTTCCATTTGGCTCTTCGGCTGATGTGCCTCGAAGACATGACTGGACGCCATAGAGGCGGAAAAGGTGATCTCCGTCACGCCAGGTATCTCCGGTCAGCAGTTGAGCCGATTTCGATACCGCGAAGGGCGCGGGTACGGCAGGATCGGTGGCATCCTGCGCCTGTGCCGATGCGCACACAGAAAATGCGGCCAGCACTGCAAAGCACGCCTGTTTCATTCCTGGAACTGTCCGCCGAGGTCGGCGGAATGCTCCAGATCGGGGCGCAGCGATTTGCCGTCCTTGTTGCGTCTGATTGCCGCCATGTCGAAAAAAACCATTTCGTCATCGTCGTAGGCGACGTTGTACGGGTCGTTTGCGTTGCCCGCACCCACGAGCGAGAAACACGACACAGCGTCGGGTTCACCCTTCTTGCTTTGCAGCACAAGTGTTTTGCAAAGCACGACAGACGCACGGTCGTTGTAGATGCCTTCTTCATAGTCCTGCGCGGCCTTCGTGCAGTCCCATTGCTGCGTCTTGTACGTAATCTTCGGTTTGGGGCAGGCCGCAAGGCCGCGCAGCCGGTACGTCACGCCGTTGATGACGCGCTCGGTCGCCGACGGCACCTTGACCGGCGAGATGAGGGTCGCCGCATCGCGCTGAAAGAGCGCGCCTTTTGCATCGTAGCGTTCATAGACGAACACCTTCTCGCCCGGCTTCGCAAACTGGAGCAGGTAGTGCTCCGACGGCTGCGCGAAGGCACTCGGGGCGTCGACGCCTGCAGCATAAGCCACGGTGCCCTGGAGCAGAAGAACCGTGCAAAGGGCCGCCTGTTTCATCGAAATCCGTCCTTGCGATGACATACCGTGTTGACACTTTACTAGGGCTGCGTGTAGCCATAGTAAAGTGTTAAATTTTGGCGACACTATGAACGCTCGATTCGCTCTCCTGCTCACCCTGTGTGGCGCCATGATGCCGTTCAAAGCGCACGGCCAGGAACTGGCATCAGACCGCGTAGCAGTTGCCTTTGCAACGCCGGCAGAAGCCATCGCCGCGCAAAGGCCGGCGGCGTGTACCACCGGAAATCGTGCTGAGGTCTCGCGACTTGTGCGTTCAATCGCGCAGGAGGAAGGGTTCGACACCGATCTGGCCGAGGCGATTGCATGGGCCGAAAGCGATCTCGGCGCCAGTCAGGGTCCGTCGAAGGCGGGGGCCCTGGGGATCATGCAGCTGATGCCAGGCACGGCGGCCGATCTCGGCGTGAGCGACCGTTGCGACATAGAGGCAAATGTCCGGGCTGGCCTCCGCTATCTGAAGTCACTTTATGACGAGTTCCAGGATCCGCTGCTGATGCTGGCGGCTTACAACGCCGGGCCCAACAGCGTCTACAAGGCGCAGGGCATTCCGGTGAATCCGGAAACTGCAGAATACATCGTGAAAATACTGAACCGCTGGAAGTTCGGCGGTGTCGTGAAGAAGTACGCCCTGACCAAATCCGAAACGCTCGCGGCAGTTCCGCCAGCAAGCGAGGACGCTTGGCAGGATGGTCATGTCATGGATTTCGGCAACTGAAAGGAGCCAAGGGTGAACTACAGGAAAGCGGGCAAATTTGTCCTGAAACTGGCCTTGGCCTCGGCGATCGGAATAGCTCTCGCACCGGCCACTGCCTACGCCCAGTCGGCGGCACCAGTGGAAAACGTGCTGGAGTGGTTCGTCGGAGTTCTGCAGGGCAACATAGCGCGCTCATTCGCCATCATCGCTGTCTGCTTTCTTGGCTTCCTCGCCATGACGGGCCGGCTGGCGTGGATGATGGCTTTCTCCATCATCATCGGCATCGCTCTGATCTTCGGCGCTGCCCAACTGGTGGATGCGGTTCGCGCGACTGCGGGAGGCAGCTGAGACATGGAGGACGAGGAAGTCTATGTCGAGCCGGTCAGCCTGCCTTTGACACGCCCCCCGATGAAATGGGGCGTGCGCTACGAGGTTTTCGCGCTGAACGGCATCCTGGCGGTGATCGGCTTTATTGCCACCAGCAGCTTCATGCTCGGCCTTGGCGTGTTCGGCGTGGTGCATCTGGTCAGCGCATATCTGTGCCAGCGTGACCCCTACATGTTTCATATTTTCGAGCGGCGCGTCTCCAAACGCGGAGCGGTGGCGAACATTACTTTCTGGGGCGCGAGGAGCTATTCGCCATGAGCCTCGATGCCGACCTGAAATTTGGCCGTGAGCGCCGCCGCGAAAAGCCCGCGGCGATGCACATCCCTTACCTCCGCCATGTCGATGACAATCTGATCGTGACGAAGAGCGGCTTTCTGGTCGGCGTCATCCAGCTCAGTGGCCTGCCCTTCCAGACGATGGACCAGGCCGAGTTGAACAGCCGCATGTTCAATCGCAACACGACGTTCCGCAATCTCTCGACCTCTCGCTTTGCGGTCTCCACAACGATCATCCGCCGCCACGTGACGCCGGAGATCGAAGGCGATTTTGACAACCCTTTCGTGGCCGAGCTCGACGCCCGCTACATGGATGAGCTTGGCGCAAAAAACCTTTTCGTCAACGAAGCGTATCTGGCGGTCATACGCCGACCGATGGTCGGCCGCGTCGGCTGGGTGGACAAGGCGCTCAATGCATTCCGCATCAGCACCGCGGGCGAAGAAACCCGCGAAGAGGCGATGGCCGAACTGCGTGACGTTCTCGACGGCGTCGTCAAGGATTTCACTGCTTATGGTGCGCGTCTTCTCGGTGTCGTAAAGCGCCGCGACAGCTTCTTTTCCGAGCCTGCGGAGTTTCTGGCGAAGATCCTCGCCGGCGGTAGCGACGTGGAAATGCCTTTGCCGCGCATGTCCCTTGGCGATGTCCTGGCGACACGACAGCTGTTTTTCGGCAAATCCGCGCTGGAACTTCGCGGGCCGGACGAAGGCACGATCGGCGCCATGGTGTCGATCAAGGAATACCCACCGTTCACCGCTCCGGGCTCATTGGACGGTCTCTTGCGCCTGCCACATGAGTTTGTGCTGACGCAGAGTTTTGCGATCGAAGATCGTGTAACGGCGATGCGCAGGATCAACACCATCGCGAACCAGGTCGAGGGCTCAGACGAGGCGGGCACGACGGTCGAGGAGTCCGTCCACGACGGCGCCGACAAGCTGGCCGGCGGCGAAGTCGTCTTCGGACAACATCACATGAGCGTCATGGCCTTGGCACCGGACATGACTGGGCTCAACCGTGCGCTATCCGACATCACGGCCGAGCTTTCGCGCATGTCGATCGTGCCGGTTCGCGAGACATTGAACACGGAACTGGCCTTTTGGGCGCAGTTGCCGGGAAATTTCAGCTACATCGCGCGACGTGCGTTGATCTCGTCGCTGAACTTCGCCGGCCTCTTTTCAGGACACAATTTCCCCTCCGGCCAACGTGAGCGGCTGCATTGGAAACGGCCCATCGCGTTGCTCGAAACGACCAGCCAGACGGCCTATTATTTCAACTTCCACGTTCACGATGTCGGGCACTTCACGGTGTTCGGCCCGACCGGCTCGGGCAAGACCGTCGTGCTGTCATTCCTGATGGCGCAGGCTATGCGCATCATGCCGCGGCCGCGATGTGTGTATTTCGACTATATGCGCGGCGCTGAAATTTTCGTTCGGGCGCTCGGCGGCCGCTACGAGGTGATGGAGCCTTCTCAGCCGACCGGGTTCGCGCCATTGCAGCTCGAAGACACCGCAGAAAACCGTTCTTTCCTTGAAGACTTGCTCATCTACATTTTGACGCCGGAAGGCGGCGCGCTGGACGTGGCGGAAATGCGCGTCATCAACGCCGCCGTCGACATGATCTACAAGATTCCGCGCGAACAGCGGACCTTCGACCTGCTGCCGGAAGTGCTGCGGGGCTCGCTCATGCCTGGCATGAATGATCTGGCGGCGCGGATACAACCCTGGCTCGACCCGAAGGACAAGGGCTGGCTTTTCAACAATCCTGTCGATCTGGTCGATTTCTCGAAACCCGTTGTCGGGTTCGACATGACGAAGATCCTAGGTGACCGTAAGCTGCGCTCGGCGGCGCTGCTCTACATCTTCCACCGTCTTGAGGACGTCATCGACGGCTCGCCGATCATGCTCTTCCTCGATGAAGGCTGGAAGCTGTTGGACGACGAGGTTTTCGCCGCTTTCATCAACGAGACACTGAAGACCATTCGTCGCCGGAACGGCGTTGTCGGCTTTGGCACGCAGACGGCGGAAGACGTCGTCAATTCCTCCATCTCGTCGTCGCTGATCGAGCAAACGAAGACCAACATTTTCTTCCCCAACCCGAAGGCGAGCAAGGAATCCTACATGGAGCGCTTCTCGCTGACAGCGAAGGAATTCGAGTTCGTGCGCCGGACCGCCAAGGAAACACGCACCTTCCTCGTCAAGCACGACAGCGACTCGATCGTAGCCAAGCTCGATTTGTCGGCGATGCCCGATCTCATCAAGGTCTTGTCCTCGAACGAAGCCAACAGCAAGGAATGCGCACGGCTCCGGGAGACCTTCGGCGATGAGCCGGAGATGTGGCTGCCATACTTCTGCGGGTGGGAGAACGAGCATGACGAAGCGGCTTAGCAGCGCTTGTCTGGCCGTGGCTCTCGCTACGGCGGAAAGCATGAGCGTGGCTATCGCTCAGATCGCGGTGATCGACGATTCGAACCTCGACAAGCGGCAAGAGGACGAGCAGCACAGCACGAAGTCGGATGAGGCAAAGAAGGACGAAACCGACAAGAAGAAAAGCGTCGTCTGCACCTATTCGAACAAATACCGCTCACAGATGTTTCGTCGGTCGCCGGCCGACGCGTTGCAGCGCGACGCCGGCAACGTAAAGCTAATCCGCTACTATGCGCAAAAGTACGGTGTGCCCGAAGGCCTGGCGCTTTCCGTTGCCTATCAGGAATCGCGCTTCGACACATGCGCCGGGAGCCACACCGGCGTCAAAGGCGTCATGCAGCTGACCAAAGGCACCGGCAAGTCCATGGGACTGGACCGCGACGTGAACGAGCAGAATGTCGAAGGCGGTGTCAAATATCTCGGAATGGGCGTGAAGCAATGCGGGGCGACGAATTACAGCTGTCTCGCCTCCTTCTACAACGGATCGAACGCAGGCGAGCAAAGAGAGTGGGCCGGCGGCGTCGGCCGCTGGAACAGCTACTTCAACGAATATGTATCGAGCGGCAAGGCTCCAGCCGCTGCGCCGCCACCATTCTCGATCGTAACGGCGGACGGCGCCGGCGGCACGGCCCAGGACGCGGCCATGGGCACGGTGAGGAAGGCGGCTGGCGGCCTTGATGCAAGCTCATCGCAGATGGGCGCCAACGATGCGGCGATCGACGCGCTAGCGGGCAACGTTGGCCCGGTGACCGAATACAAGGACGCCTGGGAGCTGAACTCGTCGGCTCGTGGGATCAACGCGGATGTCACCAACCAGTACCTCGCCCAGGCGGGGGACTTCACGGCGTTGCTGGCCCAACTTCTGTCGTTGCAGAACGTTCAGGCATCGCAGGCGTCGAAGCTGGTGCAACAGCCGAAGAGCGGTTCTCCAAACCCGTTCTCTTGCAATCCCGCGGAACTGGAACGGTTGAAGATCGATCGCGGCCGGTGGCTACCATGCGCGGTTGAGAACGCGGGGACAAGCTCAGCCGACAGCCGCTCGATGATCATCACCACTGACCCTGCTGGCGCTGCCAGCGTCATCGATTCTCTAGAGCAATAGGAGGCTGACATGAAGAAATTCGCGATTGCCGCCAGTCTGGCGCTTTGGGCAAGCACGGCCCACGCACAGATTGCCGTCATCGATGGCGCCAATCTCGATGTCGCCCGCAAGAATGCGGACAACACCAACTCCATCATGGATTCGAACAAGGATATCCTGAAAAAGAGCGAGGAGATCCTCCAGGCTCTCAGCGGCAGTCGTGACGGTTCGCTCGGGATCGGACAGATGGGCCTCGGCGGCAACATGTCGATCGCCCAGGCGCCGTCGTTCGGATCGATCCTGAACGGCGGGGCTCTTTCGTTTGGTGGCCTGTCGCCCGAAATCCAGAAAATCGCCGGCGCGGTCATCAATGGCCTGCAACTGGTGAAGCAGCTCCAGCAGATTGCCGGCAAGGAGACGAGCGCCGTCAACACCGCCTACGGCGGCAGCGTCAACGTGGCCTCGCTGCTAAGCGCGTTGACGTCGCAGGCTTCCCAGGGCGTCACCCAGCGCCAACAGTCATTGCAGTCCGCGAGTGGGCAGATCGGGCAGTCGCAGGACGTCAAGGGTTCGGTGGACCAGAACACACGAATGCAGCTGGAAAACGCGCGCGCGGTCAACGAACTGATCGGCGTCCAGAACGGTGCGGTCGCGGCCTTGAATGAGAAGCTGAAGGGAGATCTTCTTCGCCAGAGTCAGGTGCAGAAGATGATGACGCCGCGCAACGTCAATCCGTTCGCGGACTTTGGCAAGAGCGGGGGCTAGCACTTGTCGAGGCGGGCGTTGCGGATATGCACCGTGATTGGGCTCGGCGCAGTGCTTTTCGGTTGCGCAAAACGTGAACTGAAAGCGCCGTGCGGGCCTTTGGCGTATGCCCAGGCTGACAACTGCGGCGCGCCGAAGCCGGTCAATTCAACGCCGTTCGCCAGCATCATTGACGAGGATCCATGAACGGTCTCGCCGCAAGCATCCTCGGTGGCATTGACAACATCGGTGAGGACTTCGTTCGCACCGTCTATATGCAATTGGGCAATGCGATGGGCAACGTCTTCACCCTCATGCTGACCCTCTATATCGTGTGGTGGGGCTATTCGATCCTGAGCGGGCGAGAGTCGATTTCGCCAATCGAAGCGGCTTATCGCCTGGGCCGCGCCGTCATCATCTATCTGCTGCTGACGGGATGGGGGACATTTTCCGCGACGATCTACCAGCTTGTGCAAAGCATTCCAGATGAGGTCGGAAAGGTGATCGTTGGCGCCGTGTCGCGAGCCACAGGCAATCAGCTCAGCGATCAGGCGGCAATTCCAGCGCTTATCGACAACCTCTACCAAGGGGCGCAGGACGTCGCCAATCAGGTCTATAGCGGATCCTTCTATGACATTTTTGGCGCGCTGCTGTCGCTGCTTGTATTGCTGTCGGCCATCATCTTCGCAGCGCTTGCCATTGCCGCGATCATCGCTGCCAAAGTGATGTTGTTCATCACGCTCGCCCTGGCGCCGATATGGATCATTCTTTGGCTTTACCGCTGGTCCTCGCGCATGAGCGAAGGCTTCCTCTCGCTCACCACGTTTCTGATGATCCAGCAAATCCTGATCTACGGCTTCCTCGGCTTCTACTTCGCGCTCGTCAATGCGGCGCTGAACACCGCCACGTCCGGCGGAGCGACCATGGACAGTAAAATGTCGCTGGTGCTGCCGCTGGTGCTGGTGACGATCATCGGGATTTACGTTCTCATGCAGATACCGTCGATTGCTTCGATCCTGAATGGCGGCGGGTATCTCAGCACCGTGGGAGCTCGCTATTCCTATGGGACCTTCGGCAGGAATGCCGTGCGCTATTCCGGCGCGCGATGGGCCACCGGCCGTGCCGCTCGGCGCGCCCGGCAACTCGCGGCAAACAGTTTTCGATCTTCGCGAGCAGCGAGGGCGGATGCCGCAACCCGGTCCGCCATCCAGCAAGGTGCGCGCGATAACTCCAGGCCTCTGGCCTAGAACACAAGAACGATCACCGATCGCGGTGCTGGATCAGATGCGTCGCGCAAACGAGGCAATAGTAAAGTGGCAATTCCAATGGAAACAGCTGCTGACCGCAGCAGCGAACTCGTCGACAAGCGCTATTACAGGGCGGGCGCGACCTGGGAAGACGACACGCACCGGTCAATGCGTCGATCGCGTACATTGGCGTGGATCGTCAGCGGCGTTTTCGGACTGGTTGCGGTGCTGTCGCTGCTGGCGCTCGTGCTGGTCCTGCCGCTCCGGCAGTTCGAACCGTACGTTGTCGAGGTCGACAAATCGACGGGCTACCTCGAGATCATGCGCGCGCTGAAGCCTGGAGATTTGTCCCAGAACGAAGCCGTCACCGCAGCCAATCTGGTCCGCTACATCAGGGCTCGCGAAACCTACGATTCGCGTGAACTAAAACAGAATTACGATCTGGCGCAGCTCTACTCCACCGACGCCGCGTCCAAGGATTTGACATGGCTGTTCACGCCCGCAAATCCGCACTCTCTGGACAAGACCTATGGCCGCAATGTCACCATCTCCGTCGAGATAAAGTCGGTTTCCCTGCTCAATCGCAACACCGCCTCGGTACGCTTTGCCACGACGACGCGGCGGGACAATTCGTCGACGGCCGACAATTGGGTGGCGGTGATAAAGTTCCGCTACACCTCAACGCCGCTCAAGAACGAATGGCGTTTCGACAACCCGCTGGGATTTCAGGTTACAGATTACCGCCGCGACCAGGAATCGGCGCCCGCTGCGGGAAGCCTGCAATGAGATGGCGCATGGGCCTCACTCTGTCGGGCGCCCTTCTGCTCGGCACGATCCACGGCGCGGCCGCACGCGACGGCCGCATCCGATATGTCACCTTCAACAATGACGACGTGACGTCGGTGCGCGCAGCTCTTGGCATTTCAACGATGGTCGAGCTCAGCCCGACCGAAGTCATCGAAACCGTCTCCGCCGGCGACACGAAAGGCTGGTCGATCATCCCCAAACGCGGATCGCGATTTCTGTTCGTCAAGCCCCTGGAGCGCGATGCTTGGACCAACGTCAACGTGGTCACCAACCGGCGCGTCTATTCCCTGCTGCTGCAGGCGACTGACAATGACCGGGACCGGGCATCCTTCCAGGTCCGGTTCAAATACCCGGACGAGGATGTCAACGCGCGCCTGCTCTCACAGGCCAAAGAGAGCGCTGCTGATCCGGATTTGAAGGACCTGAACTATGCCGATCTCAATTACGACTACGCCTACAAGGGCGACGACAGCTTGAAGCCGCGCACCGTATTCGACGACGGCACGAGGGTGTTTCTGGAGTTCAAGGGTGACATTCCGGCGATTTTAGTTGTCGACGACAAACGCCATGAGTCACTGGTCAACGTTCGCACGCAAGGCAAATACACAGTCATCGACAAGGTCGCGCGGCAATTCACCTTGCGAGCCGATGGCAAGACGCTCTGCCTCTACAACCGGGCGCGACCCAACGCAATCGATCCGGTCGAGCAGGTCTACGGTCCAACGAAACTGACGGGCGGTTCCACCCTGTTCGGACCGAGCGGAGGGCGGTGATGACCCAGATCGACTATAACCAGCTGGACGGCAGCCCGACGGTCGCGCGCCGCGGTGCGGGCGTGGGTACCAGGATCGCCCTGGTCGGCCTCGGCGTGGTGCTGGTTGGCGCGCTGATATGGCTGAACTGGCCTCGAGAGCCGGTATCGCGCGATGTTCGCAGCGATGGCGAGGAAAACTTCAACCCGCCCGAGTTCCGCCCGCCGGCGTTGAACGAACCGCCGCAACCTGCCGACGGCACGATCGACCAGATCGTGGTGCCGCCACCGGCCGCCGACCAGAACGGCACGCAACAAGCCGATAATGTCGATCAGACCGTGCAGGAGGGAGCGGATCTCGATGCGCAGCGGCGCGCGCTGGAGGCGCAAATGGCGGCCGAGGAAGCTCGCCGCAAGGCCGAGGAGGAAGAAGCCCGACGCAAGGCCGCAGCGGAGGACGAGGCACGCCTTAAGGCTGAGGCCGCCGAGCGTGAAAAAGCGGTGTGGGAACGCCTGCGGTCGAACCAGATGGTGACGAATGATGAAACCGGCTCAACAGATGCCGGCGCCCAGGCGACACAGGTCGAAATCGCGCCCGACGGTCAGATCATCCCGGTCCTCGGCGCCGACAGTGATCCCAACGAGGCATTCCTGGCGCAGTCTGAGGCAAATTCTTCCGGCATCGTCAAAGCCAGGGTCTTTCGACGCACCGATGCGCTGATCCCTGAAGGAACGATCATTCGCGGCTACTTGGAAACCGCGATCAACACCGACCTTCCCGGCGCCGTGCGCGCTGTCGTGCGTGAGGATGTCTTCTCGCTCGACGGCAGGCGGATCCTCATTCCAAAAGGCTCGCGCCTGACCGGGGAATACCGCTCGGGGCTTGCGCGCGGTCAAAAGCGTGTTTTCATCGTCTGGAGCAGGGTCGTCCGCTCGGACGGCATTTCCGTCGATATCAAGTCGCCCGGGGCAGACGCGCTCGGCCGCGGTGGCATGGGCGGCCGTGTCGATACGCACTGGGTTGAACGGTACGGCAACGCCATCATGCTTTCCGTCGTTGGCGGTGTCTCTGAATATCTGTCCTCGCTTGGCGATCGCAGTCCGGATGGACAACAGCGCCAGGTGTCGACGACCGATCCGGTAACCGGCGAGACCACGACCGTAACTTATGGCGGCAATGGCTCGCAGCGCGACGCCCGCAGCATCGCGTTCGACAAATCATCGACCGCCCTGCAGCAACTCGCGCAAGAGGCGTTTCGCGACACGCAGAACATTGGCCCGACAGTCTACGTCGACCAGGGCACATCGATTGTCGTGCTGGTGCGGCGCGATCTCGATTTCTCGGATTTGTACGCCGATCCCGTTCAGGAAGAAGTTGCACGTCTGAAGACAGGTGGACGGCCGAAGACGGCGGTCGATCCGACGCCTCTCTACGGCACCCCAAAGGATAATTTCTATCCCGGCTATGGGAGCCCGGTGAAATGAATGCCGTCCATCCCCTCCCCGACCCTTGGGCGAGAGCCCCGGTCCTGCGCGCTCATCTGGAGCCGATATGGTCCTATTTGAACGAAGATGCGGTGTCCGAGATTGCGATCAACAGGCCCGGTGAATTGTTCATCGAACGCCTCGGCGCGAAGGAAATGGAGCACGTCGTCAAGCGCGAGGTCACGCCCGGCTGGATTAGGCATATCTCGACCGGCGTCGCCTCGGCGACAAATCAGGTCATCAACGAAGAAAAGCCGGTCCTGTCGGCCGCTCTACCCTCAGGCGAGCGCATCCAATGCATCTTGCCGCCGGCGGCTCCCGAAGGCGGGGCGATCTCGATCCGCAAGCAGGTCATCATGGATATGAGCCTTGCTGCCTACAAGGATCTCGGCGCCTTCGAGGACACGGCGATGGGCAGCGGCCTGGCGCTTTCGACCGAAGAAAAGCGACTTGTCGAGATGCTGCACGACACGTCGCCGCTGGACTTTCTGCAATATGCGGTGCGCAACCGCGTCTCGATCGTCGTTTCGGGCGGTACTTCCACCGGCAAGACGACGTTTTTGAATGCGCTCTTGAAGGAGATCCCTGCCCATGAACGGATCATCACGATCGAAGATACCCGCGAACTGAGGCTGCCGGCTTCCAACAACGTGACCCTGATAGCCTCGAAGGGCGACCAGGGCCTTGCAAAGGTCTCCGCGCAACAGCTGCTCGAGGCCTCGCTTCGCATGCGGCCCGACCGTCTGTTGCTGGGCGAATTGCGCGGCGCTGAAACCTTCACGTTCCTCCAGGCGATCAACACCGGCCACCCGGGTTCCCTCACGACCGTTCATGCCAATTCCGCCCGATCCGCCTACGAGCGGCTGGCGCTCATGGTCATGCAGGGCAGCTCGGGCCTCTCACGAAGCGAAATCCTCGGCTATCTGCGCGAGGTCATTCCGGTGGTCGTCCAGATGGTTCGGACAGAAGGCGGACGGCGCGGCATCAGCGAGATCAAGTTTACCAAGGCGGAGACAATCTAGCGGGGCCATTCATGCAGAAAATCGCAACAGCAATTTTCATGGTGCTCATGGCGATGGCCCTGGGCGTCCTGCTCTTCACGGTCGGCTATGCCGCGACTGATTGGTACAGGACTGGCTCCCACGTCCTGTTCGACCAGCTGAACGCCAATCCGTTGCCGGTCTTTCGTCAGGCCTGGGCGGACGCGATGGCAAGGGATCTTGGCCGGGTACAATACGCCGTTCCGGCGGGAGCATTAGGGTTTCTTGCGCCCCTGGTCAGCCTGTTCCTCATGCGCCCGAGAAAGCGCAATGACTCTCGCTTCATGACCGTGAGCGACGTATCGAAAACCGGCCTGACGAAAGTGGGCGGCGTCTTCGTCGGTCGAGCCGGCGGCAGGCTTGCCGAAATTTTTTCGCCGGGCCGCGATCAGCGCTCCGGCAAGATCCGCTTGACGCAGCGCAAGCTGATCGGCGGCAAGAAATTGTGGATTGATGGCGATGATGTCGGCGGCTTCGTCATAGGGCCGCCGCGCTCCGGTAAAGGCACTTCTCTCATCATCCCGAACGCGTTGACCTGGCCGCATTCGCTCGTGGTTCTCGACCTGCGCGGCGAGACCTATGCGGCGACTGCCGGTTACCGTTCAACCATGAGCCGCGTGGCGCGCTTCGCGCCGGCTGATCCGGACGGCAATACCGCATGCTACAATCCGATGGACTTCATCTCGCTGGATTCGGCGCAGCGCGACATCGACCTTCGCAATATCGCTGCGGCGCTGTTTCCCCGGCCCCCATCCAACGCAGATCCCTATTGGGTCAACGACGCTCGCCTCCTTTTTACTGGCATAGCGTCCTTCGTCATTGAGTCGCCCGCGATCCCGAACGAGAAGAAGACCTTTGCCACAATCCTCGAGATCATGAACGGCGCCGAGCAGCCGCTCCTGGAATTCATCGGCTCGCTGCGCGAGGAACGCCGCCGCGAATGCTCGCATTTTACGCTGCAAACCCTGCTGCCATATTTCGAAATGTCCGAGCGGCAGTTTTCCGGAATCTATGCCGGCGTACGCACCGGCATGGCCCCCTTTCTCAACGAGCGCCTGATGCGAGCTACGTCGCGCAGCACGTTCGATATTCGCAGGCTCAAGCGTGATCGGATATCTCTCTATCTCGACGTGCGGCGCGAGCAGATTACGTCGCTCGGACCGTTGTTCAACGTCCTGATCACGCAGATGATGAACTTCATGTCGGAAAACCTGCCGCGTCCGGACGAACATCCGGTGCTTGTGCTGCTCGACGAGTTCCAGAATCTCGGCAAGCTCGAGAACGTGACCGAAATGGCGAGCGTACTCGGCGGCAACGGCGTTTCGATGTGGTTTTTCGTACAGTCGCTGAAGGCTGTAGACGAGATTTATCGCCAGGAAGGGCGCAAGACCCTCATCAATGCGGCTCGCGTGCAGATCTTTTTCGGTGCGCAGGACGCTGACGATCTGCGCTACGTTTCCGAGCAGCTCGGCGAAACGTCGGACGTGCAAAAAGACGTGACGCGCACCAAGGCAACATTGTTCGACACTTATTACACACGCTCGGTCCACCGCAAGGAAGTGCGTCGGCCCCTCATGCGGCCGGATGAAATCCGTACGCTCGACAAGAACAAGGTCATCATATTGCCGCGCGGCGAACTGCCAATTCTCGGCACGCGCAATTTCTATTTCGCCGACGGCCAGCTCGCCAAACGCGCGTTCATGCCCCTGCCCGCCTCTACCGACGCTTCGCGCACGAAAAGCCGTGCGTTGGACGCTTCCGCGGCGGTCCCATCTCCTACGCTCCCGACGATTGTGCCGAAAGCACCCGCATACCGCTCAGGCCTCTTGCAGACGCGCCTGCGGCGCGGCGCAACATTTGCCGCAAAAGCCGGCCGTATGGCTCCGCGGCGGGGCCGGCGCGCAGTCGTGAAAGACCGGCTGAGAGCAACAGATGCTGCAGCCGTACCAGCTTATGCCGCCATAGATTTTACCGCTTTGGCGGCCAAAGCGGTGACAACACGCATAGCACCCGACAAAGAAGCGGCGGTTGCGGCGATCCTAAACAAGGTGCGATCTCTCCGAGCCCACGCATCCGACACCGAGGCTTTCGATAGGAATTTGAGCGTCGTCGAAGATACTTTGCCTGATGTAGTCGATGGGTAGGCAAAGGCGTTGGGCTTGCCTTGGTTAGTGATGCAGGCCTGCGTGTCATCCAGGCGGCCGACACCAACGGGATTCGTGGGATGATCGTGCATGCGCATTGGTCATCCTGGGATGCGGCACGTAGCTAGATTTCAAGATCATGCGCGGCAATGAAATCTGCGTGGCTCATGATCCTAAACCTCTGAGGCGCCGAGCGGGCCTCGGCGACATTGTGGTTTCCCGACACTCTCGGCCACTTTAGCCAGAAGGCACGCAGCGATCTTTGCTCAACGCTCATAATCGTTCTCGTTTGAGCGCTGGGTCTTACGGTCCTGCTCTTCTGCCTGATGAGCCTTCTGCTTGTTGGCGTCCTTCTGCTTGGCTCTCACCTTCTCCTGCTCGGTGCCTGTGCGCGGCTCCTCCGGCTGGCGGGGATCGTCCCGAGTTGGAAGGTCTCGCCCTCGCGCCTCGCGCTCGGGGATCGGCTCGCCACCACCACCACGCTGCTGCTGCCGCTCGAATTGCAGCCGCGCCAGACGGTCGCGCATCTTGTCGTTGACCTCTTCACGATACTGTTCGAACTGCCCTTGATGCGCCGCCGGCAGCGTCTCGCGCATGTTGTCGAGAGCCTGATTGACGCGGGCCATCTGACGCCGCATTTCCAAGGGGGTCTGCGCCATGTCCAAATCTCCTATCAGTGCGTTCAATTCTCTCATACCGGGATGGGACAGGAAAGACTTCTGCCCCGATTGATCAGCTCCGCGACCCGCGCCAGGACGTGGTTGGCTCTCCCCTGTCCGATCGCGACGGAACTGCAGAAAATTGCTGCCGATCGACTCCGCTGCCGCGAGAGCCTGACCAACTACGCCCGCGCTCCGCATCGTCGTCACAGTCTTTTGCCATGCGGCAGCGATTGCATCGCCGTTCACGACTAGGGACTGCCCATCGATACGGCGTTGCCGCTTGGCCTCCACTCGCTCGATCGTCCTGGCGCTGACCTGGTAGCGCGGATCGCTCTGGGCGCGGCTATAGGCTCCGGCATGCTCCTTCGTGAATGGCCGCGTCATCGCATGATCCATGCGCCGCGTCGCCACCATCGCAATGCCGTTCTCGCGTGCTTTTTCCGCAAAGGTCTCGCGCCAGGCGACCAGATCTGGCTTGTAGAATTTCAGGCGCTCGCCGTCGGCTGACCGTGCCTGCACCATCGCATGGATATGGACGTGCTTAGTGTCCTTGTGATGCGCCAGGACGAACTTGTATCCTGGCGCGCGCTCCTCGAGCACGGCGCGTGCCGCGGCCATGACCGCGTTGGCATCGGTGCCGGCTCTTGCCGAGAAAAGCAGGTGATAGGCATTGCGGCGCTCACGCCCTGAAAACTGCGGGCGCCATTGTTCATAGACCGAAGCGGCCGCCTTGGTGGAATTCTTCACCCCGGGTACAGGCTCGCCATTTGCGTGGCGAACCTGGCTGTGGGTGCGGATGAACTTCTGCAGGAAATATTTCGCTTTGGGTTCACGGCTCACGGCCGCCGTTACCTCTGCCTTGGCGACCACCCCCGCCGCGCCCATTTCCTCAGACAAACGGGCCTCGATCTTATCGAGCGCCCTGCTGCGCGAATTCTCCCGACCGCCGGCCAGCACTTTGGCAAGCGGTCCGGCCCGCTCATCGGTGTGTGCGTAAACCTGAACCGTCTGTCCGTCCTGTGCATAGATGAACGGTTTTGCACCGAAGGCCTTGTTCAACGCCTCGCTCAAGTCGGCACCGGTGACCTCGCCGGCGAGTTCGAAACGAAACTCGAGAAAATTGGTATTTTCCAAGGGCGGTTCGAACGTCTCGCAAAACGTCTCCAGGAACGCCTTTCGTGCGGCGCCTGTCGCAAGGACCTGCCCATCCTCGTCGAAAATCTCTATGTCGTGTTTCTCGCCTTTTTCGTCCTCGCGCTTTCCGATGTAATTGAGCAGCCGAGCGGCGGCTTCCTTGGTCGATGGCGGATTGGGCATGACCTTAAACACAGCAGGCTGCGCACCCGCCGCATAGCCTGCCCGTGCCGCCACGGCCCGCGCCTGATAGCCCGCCCGCGCCGCTCGTCCTGGACTGCTCGGGCGCGCAGCACCACGGCCGCCGCCGCCGCGCCGCTTCCAGTCTTCCTCCTCCTCTTCCGGCCGGAAACCGGCGAGCGTGGCGCCATAGACCATGATCGGCGCGCTAGGGGCCTTGGGCGAGCTCGCAGCCGCGGCGGACTTCGGTGCCTTCCTGGACATGGAACTCCCCGCCGCCCCCAATCCTCCCGGCGAAGAACGAGGAGCGTTTCTGCCGCCACCTACCGCAGAGCCGACTTGTCCTTGCCCGAGGCGTCCGCCACCGCCGGTCAGCTCATAACTCTTCATCGCCTGGAATTCACCGCCCGCGCGTCCGGCGCCCGTCACGGACTTGTCGTCGTCCAGGTCCTCACGCTTCATGCCGGAGCCGCCCCGCAGATAGCGTTCGATTTCGGCCGCGTAGCCAGCAAGACGACCGCTCATGGCCTGGCCTCCCTAGCCTTGCGGGGCTCGACGGTCATCGCCTTCAGTTCCTCGCGGAACTGCCGCACGAGGTCGCCCACGGCGACCAGCGCTTGCTCAAGATCCTCATCATGGGCAACACGGCCGTCGTTCATGGTGCGCACGGCCTGATTGAAATTGACGCCGACGCGCCGCAGCTGATCGGTCATGTCCACGATTGCCGGCCGCAACGCCTCTGACGCGATAGGCAGGTGCCCGACCTCTGCCCGCACGAGACGCCGGACGACCTCGCTAACGGTTACGCCGTCCCGCTCCGCAATGGCTTTGAGGCTGGCCAACTCGTTAGCCGAAAACCGGATGTGCGTCACCTCGCCATAGCGTCGTGACGCGCTCTTGATCGCTGCTTTCTGGGCGTCTGCATCCATCTCTCAAGCCCGCTTGCGGGCGCTAAGGCCCGCCAGGGCCGCGCCGCCTATTTTGTGTGTATCACAAAATAGGCTATCCTCCCAATAAAAGCAGGCAAGGGGCGGGCCGGCGTTCCTTTCAAACGAGCGCATTTGTCAGCGGCAGCGGTCCGGGCAAATGTCTCCATGACGCGTTGAAGACTTGTTTCCATGTAAACATGGAAACATCAGAGCGATCCGCACCCCGGTCAGCCTGCCAGACCCCTTCCTCACTGATAGCAGCTGCGCAATGTCTGCACCCCAAGCGGGCCTTACGGCGCGCGCCTGGGTTGCCAAACCGGTTTGCCCCGTTGACTATGTCACCATGTTTCGACCGTGACATTATTCCATGTGTCCATGATGACTTGTTTCCATGTTAACATGGAAACAAGGAGACAACGCCGGAAGGAGGCCCCCATGATCATCTCCGCTGCGATCCCAAAGGGCGGCACTGGCAAATCAACGATGCTGCGTGCCCTCGCATCCGTCGCGCTGCATCGGGGTTATTCGGTCACTCTTATCGATGGCGATCGGCGGCAGAACATGAACCGCTGGTTCCAGATGCTGGGTGACGCTGGCAATCGCCCTGACAGCCTCCAGCTGGTGAGCGCGATGACCCCGCAGGAGATCCTTGACGCTGCAGCCACTCACAACGGGGAACGCTCCGTCGTATTGATTGATACGGAAGGCACCACAAATGACAACCTCATGGCCGGGCTCTTTGCGGCCGACATTGTCGTCGTGCCGGTCTATTTTGCCCTCGACGATGTGACCGCCGCCATCCAGATCACGGATCACTACATCCCGCTGGCGGTCGAGAGCCGGGGTAGGCAGCTGCCTGCGATATTCGTGCTGACCAAGCAGACCATCATCGATGGCAGGGCGCGAGCCCTGACCGAACTGCGCGCCATCATCCAGGCCAACGGCACGCCGATTGCAGAACACGTCCTGCACAATCGCGTTGCCTACCGTGACCTTCAGACCGGGCAGACCCTCTACAGCCCCGAGGTGCCTGACGCAAAGGCGGTTGCCGAGAGCGAAGGGGTCTTTGACGACCTTCTGCAAACCTTCATCGAAGCCACAAGGAACGCGGCATGAAAGAAACCGCACCGAAAGCCGGTGACGACAAGAAAGCTCGCATGATGAAGGCGATCTCCACGCAGCCGCCAGCGCTGCCGAGCATGTTCATCCCACAGAAGGTCGAGACGTCAGGGGCCAAGGAGCAAGCTGCGCCACAGATACAGGAATCGGTAAAGCCGTCCCCGGCAGTCGGGCCCGATTTCCGCAAGCTGCTGCGGCAGGGTCAGAAAAAAGACCCCATCGCCGGAAAGAAGATTCGCGAGGAGGAGATGATCCGCTGCGGTTACTACCTGACGGCCGTGGAGCAGCGGCAGTTCAAGTTGCTGGCGATCAGCAACGGGCACAGCATGACCGAACTGCTGCGAAAGGCTGTCCAGGACTATATCCGCATTCATAAGCACAAACTGCCGAAGGAATAATCGGCGGTTTGGAGTCTCCATCGCATGCTGTGACGGGTGATGTTCGTGGCTCTTTGCGACGCGCAAAAAAAGGGCCCGCGACGGAGTGTTCCGTCGCGGGCCCTTTTACGTGTTGCCTACTTGGGTTGGTTGAGGTGTTTCAGCACCTCGCCGAGGGTGTCCCGCTCCGGACGCCCGCTGGCTGCAGCTTTGTCGTCGACCAGCTTTGCGGCCAATTCAGGCGGCAGCGGGACTAAGTCGTAGCCGTGTGAGATGGCTGCATGGCGAAGATCCTCAAGCGTTTCGAACGCGCGGTCGCGGGTGCCAAGCCAGAGCGCGGGCTCGTCGGTTTCTTCGTGCGGGAACGCTTGCAGGAAGTAGGTTCGAAGTGGCGGGTCGTAGCCGATGACAGCGTCTGGATCCGAGCGGCCCTGTCCGGTGACGGTGCCAGTGACAGTGACAGTGATGGTGTAGCGACTCATTGCAACCTCCTTTTGCCGGGGGAGCCGGCCCCTTGCGGGGCCGGCCACCGATGCCTCACTGGGGGTTGTTCCAGAGGATGACCTTCTTGTTTTCCTCGCCGCCCGGGGCGGGAGCGAGGTTGCCGAAGATGACGCCGATCTCGGGGGCTTCCAGCTTGATCGAGAGGTATTCCTCGCCCGAACGCTGGGAGATGCGGTGCCAGCCGGCTCCGATCTCGAAGCCCGTGCGCTTGTTGACGATCCGGTAGTCGGGCGCGTCCTCGCGCGACTTGTTGGTGTTCGGGATCAGGGTGATCGGGGCGTTGACCCGGAGCGTGGCAAAGATGCCTTCCATCGAGCCGTCGGCCTTGGTGGTGAGGTTTGCGATCGTGGTGGCCATGGTAGTTCTCCTTCGGTTGCATCGGGACCATTCCCGATGGCGCCAAAGGAGAGGGCCGTCCTGCTGCGGTCATCTCGGCGAAAATTCTGGAAAATTCTATTTACCGAAAAATAGCGGGCAGGCCCTTCGCCTGCCCGCAGATAAAAACAGAAATCGAATTTTCCTGAATATTCGCCGAGTGTACCCCCAACGGGGGTTGACCGCACAAAGCAGGCGGTCGTCTACAAAGGCGACATGAAACGGGAATGGCCCCGGATGCGACAGATGGACAAGAACTCAGGCCGCCATCGCTTAATCGCCGACGCAATGCTGCCGGATCGCAGGAACAGGCTGCAGCCTCTCGGGTCATGTCGTCGCCATCGCCAACACATCGAACAGCAGCATGGCGCGTGAACCGCCTTGCGTGTTCGGTATGGCGGCATAGTGGTATGAGATCGGAGCCGACTGGCAGCGAACTTCACGCCCCTCGGTGGTGATGCCTCCCAGTCAGTTTGGATGACCCGGCAAGCCAGGATGTTGTTCGGCACGCTTGCACCCGCTTCAGATGCGAGAAGGGTCAAGATGATCATTCTGCACAACGCCCCGCGGCTCTGCGCGTGGGCCGGTTCGAAAAGGGCCGGCTCCGGCCGTTCATAGAAGTGGATTAGGCGGCGCGGGTCGGATCAAGCATATCGAATCGGACCCGCCGGGCTGTCGGGGGACCGCGCGTACATCATCCCGGCAACGCCAGACGCTCGTCCGGCGTCATGCGGGCTTCGGCTTGGCGACGAATGTCCGGACCGGCATGGCGGAGCATGGCGCACCAGTCTTCCGCATTGTACGTCGTCGCCATGCTGCCCCTGGCCAGATCGTAAATGACGCACGGCTTGTTCGCGATGGCGAGCCGAAGCACGTTGACGGCCGTCCCGGGTGATGCACCGTCCCAGACCATCATCCCAAAGTCGGCGCGCCGCGCCATCTCCCGGTCCTTGGCAGCGTGGAACCAATACCCGTGAGCGCCTTCAGGAGACGGGACATGGTAGGCGGCCCAGTCGCCCAGATTGTTGCGGGGTTCCTTGCCCGCATGGAAGACCCCGACATGTTCGTAGCCGTAGCCAGCGAGCAGGCCCTGCGCCTCGGCATCGGCTCCGGGCGCGTCGCCAATCAGCACGCCGTGCTCGGCAGCAACGACTGCGCCGATGCGAGTGATGGCAGGTTCCGGCAGCTCGAATATCTCGCGTGATCCACCTATGAATATCATCGACATCGTGACTTTCCCTTCTCTCCAGGGTCCCCGCCCCGCGCCGGCCGCCCTCTCCCTCTGGCCCTGCGCGAGGGATCGTCACCCAAAGGCCGAGACGGCGAAGCCGGCGCGGGGAGCGGCGGGACGCCGCGACGAGAGCCCGGCCGGCCGCAGGCCGGCGCGCCCGGACCCTGCCGCTGCCGGAGGCGTTACGCGCGTGGAGCTAATGGCCTTTGTCGGCCAGCCAGAGGTTCATGTCCTGGATCGAGCGCATGAGCACCGACGGATTGTCTCGCCCAGGAATGAAGCCCCAGCTCTGCCAGTAGCGCTCGGCCTCGGCGTCGATCGCCCTGACAATGACCGCGCGGCCGCCAACAATATCGGCCCCAGCGATACAACGCTGCAGCGCGTCCTTGACCAGTCCGCTGCCGATGCCCTGCCCTGCATAGCGTTGATCGACTGCAAGTTGCCCGATCCGGAGACAGGGGATCGGATCCGGCCGTCATGCGGTGCGGATCGCGCGTGGCGCGCTGTTTGGTTGGATCACACCCTCAGTCCGTAATTGCCGACCACGGCCCCGCCATCGTGAACGACCAGGACGCGGGTGAAGCGGCGGCCTTGGTTGGTTCGCGCAAATCCGGTCAGCCGGGCATTGAGCGCCGGCCTGCCGCAGCCGAACGCGTCGAGCCGGTGCATGTCATCGAGCAGTTCAACGGCTGAAATCGCCACCTATCGTTCCCACGGCGCTGACCTGCGCAGACGCTCGGCCGCCTTTGGCGATGGAGCCGCGGCAGGCGGCGAGATCGCCTGCATGAACGCGTCATAGGCGTCAGGCGAGAGCCCGATGACGGTCTCGTTCAGGACCGCGGTCTGGGCTTCATGGAGTGCTGCGCGGCGCATGAACTCGGTGCGCGACAGGCCAAGCAGTTCCGCGCCGCGGTCGATGATGGTGAGATCATCGCTACGAAACCGCATCGAAACGGATATCTTCCTATTTGCGGCGGCGGCCATGCTGCGTTCCTTTCCTGAATGGAATACGTCGGCGCAAAGCAGCATGACACCGGATTTGCGTGACGAAGCCATTCCTGTTCCCGTGACCGGCGTAAAGGCATCGGAAACGGCGGACTGGTCCGATCCGAGGTATGCTCCCTGCCGCTAAAAGAGAAGGTCAATCCAGGCGGCTGACGCGGCGGCCCTCGCTGCGCGCTTCGATAAAGGCGCCTGCGATCTTCATCATGAATGCCTCGCTGAAACGACCGAGGGGCCTACCGTCGGATTCGATGTACCAGGAGCGTTCGGCAATATCGTAGTTGTATTCGTCAACCACGATCCAGCAGCGTTTGAGATCGCTCAGACCGGCGCGGCGGCACTCGATAGCGGAGACTTCCAAACCGACCCGATCGCCGGTCGGTGGCTGGGTGGTTATCGCCAGGAGCGCGAGATGTCAGGCCGTCTCTTGCGCCGCGGACAGCGATGACCACGCAGGTCGGCCGGCTCTTGCGGCCTTCCGTTTCGCCGCGCTCGTGTTGCCATGCCCAAAGATATGGGTAGGAGATCACCTGACCGGGCAGAAATCTACCGCTCATCATCGTATCCTTCGCCGCGCGCCAGTCGGTCGATCTCGGCGGCGAAGAGTTCCGTGTGTTCCTCCGGCATCTCGGAGACATGGTATGCGCGGCGGGGATCGCCGCCGATGCGCATCCGTTCGTAGTGCTCGTAGCTCATCAGCACGAACCGGGGTTTGCGGTGCTTGGTGAGAATAACGGGTTCGCGGCTGGCAACGTCGGTGACGTCGCCAACCTGCTTGTTGAGATCCCCCGTCGTGAACTGACGCATGGCTGGACTCCTTTTCGATCTCCATATTATCCAGATTTTCTGGATTTGCAAGAAAAACGGCGTTCACGCGCCATCCTCCGCGAACCGCCAGACGGGGATGCCGAGCCGACGGGCCTTGTCGACAAGGTTGTCGGTGATGCCGGAGCCGGGGAAGACGATCAGGCCGTAGGGCACCACCGAGAGAAGCTGGTCGTTGCGGCGGAACGGAGCCGCCTTGGCGTGCCGGTTCCAGTCCGGCTTGAAGGCGATCTGGGTGACCTTGCGGCTCTCGGCCCAGCAGGCGGCGATGCGTTCGGCGCCGCGCGGGCTGCCGCCGTGGAGCAGGACCATGTCGGGATGCTTCTCGCGGGCCTTGTCGAGCGCCTCCCAGATCCGGTCGTGATCGTTGCAGTCGAGGCCGCCGGCGAAGGCGATCTTGGTGCCGGCCGGGACGAGCACCTCGGATTCGGCGTGGCGGCGGGCGGCGAGGAAGTCTCTGGAGTCGATCACCGACGCGGTCATCGCCTGATGAGAGACCTTGGAGCCGGTGCGCGGCCGCCATGCCGATCCGGTTTGTGCCTCATAGAGGTCGGCGGCCTCATCGCGCATGATTTCGAGCACGTTGCGGCGCTCGACATAGCTGATGCCTTCCGCGGTGAGCCGTTCCAGCTCGACCGATTTCACCTCCGAGCCGTCCTGCTCGCCCTGGCTCAAACGCTGCGCCTCCTCGTTGCGGTCGAGGCTGCGGGCGACGCGCTCGGCGGCGCGGTGGAAGACGTTTGCGAAGGACCAGAGCAGGTCGTCGAGATCGGGTTCGAGCCTGGTGTCGCCAAGCATGCCGGCGAAGGTCTCGACGATCCCGGCGAGGCCGGCCCGGATCACTTCGTCGTCGGGAAGTGGCCGAGGATCAGGTTCGTCCTGATGCGGGCGATAGCCATACATCTGCAGTTCGAGGATGACGCGGTCGGTCGGCGAGGAGGCGTGGTAGGGTTCGTAGGCGTCGTCGAAAGGAAGCTCGTAGGTCATGGCGTGTCTCCGTCGGTTGCGGCCGCGCCTATCGCGGCCTGACAGCGCTTCCCGGCCCCGCCCCGGGCCCGGCCCCCCCGAAAGCCCGAGCGCGAGCCGAGGACCGCGCCCCCGTTGCGGCCCTGCCAAGGGCGTGGCAGGGGTG
>NZ_JAMYSY010000049.1:0-44658 GCF_040322175.1 Mesorhizobium sp. M0185
TCCCTGGCGTACCCAAACATCTGGGGGGCCTGGGTGTTATTCTAGCCTTATCTCTATTGGGGGGGGGCCAATTTCGCCGCAAAGAATCCGGGGGCGCTCAATCCGGGCGGCCGGGCCGCCGCCTCGCCGGCGACCGGATTGATGTCGAAGCATCTCGCCCAGCTTGCCGCCTTGCTCGACGACGCGCTTGGTGAATAGAACAGAACCGAAAGAAACGGACAGGCACAATGGCAACCGAAATCCGCGTCCCGACACTTGGTGAATCCGTCACCGAGGCAACCATCGGCAAATGGTTCAAGAAGGTCGGCGACGCGATCGCCGCCGATGAGCCGTTGGTTGAGCTCGAAACCGACAAGGTGACGGTGGAAGTGCCGGCCGCCGCCGCGGGCACGCTCGCCGAGATCGCCGTCAAGGAAGGCGAGACGGTCGGCGTCGGCGCACTGCTCGGCACGATTTCGGCAGGCGCCGGCGCGGCAGCCAATGCCGCCGCTCCGGCAACGAAGCAGGAGGCGGTGTCGCAGGCCTCGGCTCCGACTGCGGCCTCGAGCGTCAAGCAGGCCGCTGCCGAGACGGCCAAGATCGCCGGCGACGCCGGCGCAATCGAGACGCGCACCATGCCGCCGGCGCCGTCGGCGGCAAAGCTGCTGGCCGAGCACAATCTCGCAGTCGACCAGGTGTCGGGCTCGGGCAAGCGCGGCCAGGTGCTGAAAGGCGACGTGCTCGACCTGATCGCCAGGGGCGCGCCGTCGCAGCCGGCCGAAATGCCGAAGGCAGCGCCTGTACCGGCACCCGTTGCCGCGCGCGCGCCGTCCCCGGCCGACGATGCGTCGCGCGAGGAGCGCGTGCGCATGACCAAGCTGCGCCAGACCATCGCGCGCCGCCTCAAGGAAGCGCAATCGACCGCCGCCATGCTGACCACCTTCAACGAGGTCGACATGAGCGCGGTGATGGCGCTGAGGGGCAAATACAAGGACGTGTTCGAGAAGAAGCACGGCGTGAAGCTCGGCTTCATGGGCTTCTTCACCAAGGCCGTCACCCATGCGCTGAAGGAGATCCCGTCGGTCAATGCCGAGATCGATGGCACCGACATCATCTTCAAGAACTACGCTCATATCGGCGTTGCCGTCGGTACAGAGAAAGGCCTTGTCGTGCCGGTTGTGCGCAATGCCGACCAGATGTCGATCGCCGAAATCGAGAAGGACATCGGCAGGCTGGGGCTTGCGGCGCGCGACGGCAAGCTGTCGGTTGCGGATATGCAAGGCGGCACGTTTACGATTTCCAACGGTGGCGTTTACGGGTCGCTGATGTCGACGCCGATTCTCAACGCGCCGCAGTCGGGCATTTTGGGTATGCACAAGATTCAGGAGCGGCCGATGGTGGTCGGCGGCCAGATCGTCATCCGGCCGATGATGTATCTGGCGCTGTCCTACGACCACCGCATCGTCGACGGCAAGGAAGCGGTGACCTTCCTGGTCCGCGTCAAGGAAAGCCTGGAGGATCCTGAGCGGCTGGTGCTCGACCTCTAGGGGCAGCCGACGTGAGCCGGAGCATGGATCTGCGCCGCCGGATGAGTTCGTCTCGTTTCCGGTCCGGTTTGTTTGTCACAATCTGCGCACTCGGCGTGCAGACGGTCTCCGCCGCCCATGCCGCCTGCCCGCTCGAGCTCGCCGTCTATGGCGATCCTGAAAACGCCGCCGAGATCGATTTCAGGCCGACCGGCGAGTCGGCCGCCGTCACCAACAGCTTCAAGATGGTGCTCGACAAGGGCGTCGTGCTCGACGGCATCGTCATGTGGACGGAGGGCGTGGCGCGGCCGCATGGCTCGCTGATGTACAAATGCCCGGCCGGCGACGTCACCGGCGACGAACTCGCCGCCTGCACTGTGTGGGAGGGCGTCATCTACACTGCCGACGACCAGGGCAATATCGCGTTGCTGCCGGGCGAAGGAAAGGATGCGCCGAAGAAGCTGATCCTGCCCGATCTGGGAGCGTCGCTGCAGATGTCGGCGGCCTATGGCGCCAACGGCTTTTCCAAGGTGCCCTGGGACGTCTTTGCCCTGAAGGGATGTCAGGAATGAGCGCGAGCGGAAAAATCCTGCTGGTGACCGGCGGCAGCCGCGGCATCGGCGCCGCTACATGCAGGCTTGCCGCCAAGGCCGGCTATCGCATTGCGGTCAATTACGCGTCGAATGCAAAAGCCGCCGAAGCGGTGGTCGCCGACGTCGATGCCGCTGGCGGAGAAGCCTTCGCCGTCAAGGCCGATGTCGGCAGCGAGACGGACGTATTGGCCATGTTCGAGGCTGTCGATGGCCGTTTCGGTCGACTCGACGCGCTCGTCAACAATGCCGGCGTGGTCGACCAGAGCGCGCGCGTCGACGAGCTTAGCGCTGCAAGGCTGGAGCGCATGATGCGCATCAATGTGATCGCGCCGATGCTTTGCGCCCGCGAGGCGGTGAAGCGGATGTCGACCAGGCATGGCGGCAAGGGTGGCGCCATCGTCAATGTTTCTTCGATCGCGGCAAGGCTTGGCGGGCCGGGTCAATATGTCGACTACGCCGCCTCGAAGGGCGCGGTCGATTCCTTCACCATCGGGCTTGCCCGCGAAGTGGCCGGTGAAGGCATTCGTGTCAACGCGGTCAGCCCGGGCATCATCGACACCGAAATTCATGCCTCCGGCGGGCAGCCGGATCGCGTCGAGAGAATGCGCAAGGTGGTGCCCATGCAGCGCGTCGGCACCGCCGAGGAGGTCGCAGCCGCAATTCTCTGGCTGCTGTCGGACGAGGCGTCCTACACAACAGGCGCCAATCTGGAAATCGGCGGCGGCCGCTAAAGCAAAAGGGACAGTATCATGGCCTATGACGTCGTTATCATCGGATCGGGACCAGGCGGCTACGTCTGCGCCATCAAGGCGGCGCAGCTCGGTCTGAAGACGGCGGTAGTCGAAAAGAACCCGACCTTCGGCGGTACCTGCCTCAACATCGGCTGCATCCCGTCAAAGGCGCTGCTGCATGCGTCCGAGATATTTGCCGAGGCCGGCCATTCCTTCGAGGCGCTCGGCGTCGAGATCGGCGCGCCCAAGCTCAATCTTGGGAAGATGATGGCACACAAAGATGCGACGGTGACGGCCAATGTCAATGGCGTCGCCTTCCTGTTCAAGAAGAACAAGATCGACAGTTTTCGTGGCACCGGCAAGGTGGTTGCGGCCGGCAAGGTGTCGGTGACCTCCGATGACGGCAAGGTCGAGGAGATCGAGACCAAGAACATCGTCATCGCCACAGGCTCCGACGTCGCCGGCATTCCCGGCGTCGAGGTCGATTTCGATGAGAAGGTGATCGTCTCGTCGACCGGCGCGCTGTCGCTGGACAAGGTGCCGGGCCATCTGGTGGTGGTCGGCGGTGGTGTCATCGGTCTGGAGCTCGGCTCGGTCTGGGCGCGGCTCGGCGCCAAAGTCACCGTGGTCGAGTTCCTCGACACCATCCTGGGCGGCATGGATGGCGAGGTCTCCAAGCAGTTCCAGCGCCTGCTGTCGAAGCAGGGCTTTGAGTTCAGGCTGGGCGCCAAGGTGACTGGCGTCGCCAAGGCCAAGAAGGGGGCGACGGTTACCTTCGAGCCGGTCAAGGGCGGAGCAGCCGAGACGATCGAGGCGGACGCGGTGCTGATTGCGACGGGACGACGGGCCTATTCGGACGCTCTCGGGCTGAAGGAGACCGGCGTCGACGTCGATGAGCGCGGCCGGGTCAAGACCGACGGCCATCTCAGGACCAACGTGCATGGCATCTATGCCATCGGCGATGTCATCGCCGGGCCGATGCTTGCACACAAGGCTGAGGACGAGGGCGTGGCGGTGGCCGAAACCATCGCCGGCCAGGCCGGTCATGTGAACTATGACGTGATTCCGAGCGTCGTCTACACCACGCCGGAAATCGCCTCGATCGGCAAGACCGAAGAAGAATTGAAAAAGGCCGGCGTCGACTACAAGGCCGGAAAATTCCCGTTCAGCGCCAATGGCCGCGCGCGCGCCATGCTGCACACCGACGGCTTTGTGAAAATCCTGGCCGACAAGGCCAGCGACCGTGTGCTCGGCGTCCACATCGTCGGCTTCGGCGCCGGCGAGATGATCCACGAGGCGGCCGTGCTGATGGAATTTGGCGGCTCGTCGGAAGACCTAGCCCGCACCTGTCACGCCCATCCGACGATGTCGGAAGCGGTAAAGGAGGCGGCATTGGCGACGTTCTTCAAGCCGATCCATATCTGAGCGGTTGAATCGCAGGCGACGGTGGCGATTGGCGAAAGCGGGCTGGTAGCCAATCTCCCCCCAAGTGGGGGAGATGTCCGGCAGGACAGAGAGGGGCGCGAAGGATCACCACAGACGGCTTCCATTCTGAACCGCAGATGGATTCCAGGGTCTCCGCGATGTCGCTTCGCTCCTGCTCCGCGCTGGATGACGAAGATGAAGTTAGCCCATGGCTAATCGCAGCTCAGACCATCGACTGCTGCTCCCCAAAAAAACGGCCCGCCTTTCAGCGGACCGTTCATATATTAAATCAGCAGTCTGATCACTGAGCCGGGGCCGGTGCTGGTGCGGGAGCCGGAGCCGGGGCTGGCGCAGGGGCCGGAGCGGGTGCAGGTTCTGCCGGAGCGGGAGCCGGAGCGGGTGTCGCCGGAGCTGGCGCAGGAGCCGGTTCGGCTGGCTTCATCGGCTCGGCAGGTGCTGGGGCCGGAGCCGGTGTGCTGGCTGCGGGCGGTTCGGCAGGCGCAGGTGCCTCGCTACGTCTTCCAAAAACATAATAGGCGACAATTGCCAGGATAACGACGACCAGTGCAATCAGCCAGCCGCTGCCGCCGCCGCGTGGCCGTGCGGTACCCGGTGAGGTGAATGGGTCGTTCGGATTGGGTGTGTTCGCCATAAAAGTGTCCTCCGTGGATGAAAAACATCAAGTAATAGCCATCAACGTACAATCGTTGAATCGGTTTCACATTAGGCGTTGAAAACGCCGAAAACAGGGCAATTCTGATCCAGAATCGCTTGCAGGCATGCATTTCCACCGCGAAATGGGTTTCGATCGAGCCAAACCGAACCTTTTTCAGTTCCTTGGCACGAAGCGCGGCTGGTCCGCCGTCGCGCCACGAGTAAGGGCTGATCCCGCCTCGGCAATGATTCGGTGTGCAACTCCGCCGTGTCGTTCAGTTGACGGCGGTCACCGTATAGCCGGTCTTGCGGAAACCCTCGACCAAGCCTTGCGCTCCGGGAAGGTGCATGGCGCCGACCGCCATGAAGACATTGCCGTGGGCGAGGATCGGCGCTGCACGATCGACCATCACCTTGTTGCGGCTGGTAATCATGGTCTGCTCGAATTCGGCGTAACCCGATTGATCGTCGACCTGTTCGGGGATGACGGCCCGAAACAGCGGTACATACATGCCAGTGTCGCCACGCCGGTAAAGCACGATCATGGTTTCGTTGACATCGTTCACCTTGTCGCCAAGCCTCAGCGTATCGACCAGCCCCTTCAGGTGAAAGGCGATCGGCAGCGAAGCCATGGCGCGCAGCTGGTCGGCGATTGTCTCCAGCCCCTCGACCGATTTGCCCGAAGCCTCGGCGTCCTTGGCAAGCTTGACGTCGAGCACCGGCGCACCGCCAGCCTGGCGGGCGACTTCGCATACAGGTAGCGCCACCATCGCCGACAGCAACCAGGGTTTCATCTTGGCGACGGTCGCTGGCGGGATGCCACGCGCATCGAGCGCCTTGTTGACCACCGCCGCATCCTCCGGCGACAGCAGCGACGAAAGCGTCGTCTTGTCGGTGAACATCATCAGATCCGGCTCTTTCAGCAGTGCGGCCATCATCTTCTGCTTGTCGAGCACTTCGGTGGTCTCGATGATGACGGTGCCAGCCGCATCGAATGCCTTCTGCGCGGCGGGTGGCAGCGTGGTGACGCGCGGGTCGGTAACGTGCATGGTGCCGAACAGGAAGGACGGTTTTTCACCCGATTTTTCGAGCTTCCACAGCAGGCCCTTGCCGTTCGGCGTTGCTGCCGCGTCTGCCTCGATCTTGCGGTAGGCCGCCGGGTCGTCCTTTTGCAGCGCGCTCAGCATATCGCTACCGGCGCAGGCCGAAGTCTCGGCGCGTGCCTTGCCCGCGGCGAGCAGCGCGACGATGAGGAAAGAGAGGAAAAACAGGGCGTTGAGCGCGACGAGCAGCTTCAGCGACATATGGGTCGCGCGGTCGGCGATGGCGATGAGGCGTTTCATGCTGCGGTTCTAGGCGCAAAAAGCGGCAAAACGGTTAACCGGCGCATCAAAATTGTTGCGAGATGGCCACCGACACATGCATCGATCACGCACGAGGATGAGCTGCTTCGTAAATCTCGAGCAGCCTGGCGGTGTCGACGCCGGTGTATATCTGGGTTGTCGACAGGCTGGCGTGGCCGAGCAACTCCTGGATGGTGCGCAGGTCGCCGCCGCGCCCTAGCAGATGCGTGGCGAAGGAATGGCGCAGCGCATGCGGCGTCGCCGTGTCGGGCAGGTTGAGCGCCGAGCGCAGCTTGGCCATGTCGCGCTGGACGATTGCCGGGTTGAGCGGGCCGCCGCGGGCACCGCGAAACAGCAGGCCCTTGGGATCGAGATGCCAAGGGCAGAGGCGGCGGTATTCGGCAATCGCCCGCAGCGCCACCGGCAGCACCGGCACCAGCCGGGTCTTGCCACCCTTGCCGGTGACGCGCAGCACGGTATCACCAGGTGAGGAAAGATCGGCGCCCGACAGGCCGAGCGCCTCGGAGATCCGCAAGCCGGACCCATAGAGCAGGGTCAGCACGGCGGCGTTGCGCGCGGCAATCCACGGCTCCTCCGCCAGTTGGCCTTCCACCGAGACGACGTGTTTTGCATCGCTTGCGGTCAGCGGCTTGGGCAGCGATTTCGGCTGCCGCGGCGCGCGCAAGGCTGTCGCACCTGCCGCATTGGCGAGGCCGCGCCGTTCCAGGAAACGCAGCAGCGAGCGGATGCCGGCCAGCCCGCGCCCGAGCGTGCGGGCGCCGGCGCCCTCGGCACGGCGGGCAGCGAGAAAGCCGCGCAAATCGGCGGGGCGCAGATCGGCGATGTCGGAAATGCCGGGCGAGCCGCCGCAATGGCCGGTCAGGAAATGCAGGAACTGGCGCGTGTCGCGCTCATAGGCCTCGACGGTTTCGGGCGATAGCCGGCGTTCGCGCGCCAGCATCTTCAGCCAGGCCTCGCGCGCCGCCTGCAGGTCGGGTTTTGCCGGTATGAGGAATTCCTGCATTGCACTCTTCCAGTTCCCCGCCATCTTCCGGCACGCGGGTTAGGAAGCGGTGAAGAGCGGCGTCATTGAAATGACCACGGGCTGGGGTTAGAGCAAGGCAAAGGATTTTCCGCAGATGATCAAGCCGCAAAACCCCGTCCAGATGGCCGTGATCGGTGCCGCGCATGGCATCAAGGGCGAATTGCGCGTCAAGAGCTTTACCGGCGACCCGCTGGCGCTGGCCGATTACGGTCCGCTCTACGCTAGGGATGGCCGCGCCTTCCAGATCGTCGACATCAGGCCCGCCAACACCGTGGTGGTGGTGCGGTTCAAAGGCGTCAACGACCGCAATGCCGCCGAGGCGCTGGCCGGCACCGAATTGTTCGTAGATCGTTCGGTGTTGCCCGACGAGGGCGAAGAGGATGAATTCTACCATGCCGACCTCGTCGGACTGGAGGTCAAGGACGACACCGGTGCGGTCGTCGGCAAGGTCGTCGCCGTGCACAATTTCGGCGGCGGCGACATTCTCGACGTGACGCTGGCGGGGCGCAAAGGCGTGCTCATCCCGTTCACGCAGGCCGCTGTTCCGGAAGTGTCGATCGCCGGCGGCTTTGTCCGCGTTGATCCACCCGCCGCAGGGTTGGTCGAGGACGAGGACGGAGAGTCTGCCGACCGCGACAGCTTCGACCCCAAGGGCAGGCCGCGCGGGCCGAGGGACGCCGGAGGCAACCGGTGAGTTTTTCGGCTTCGGTGCTGACGCTCTATCCCGAGATGTTTCCCGGCGCGCTTGCCCTGTCGCTGGCCGGCCGCGCGCTCGAGACCGGCATTTGGTCGCTCGAAACGATCCAGATCCGCGACTTTGCCAGCGATCGTCACCGTACCGTCGATGACACGCCGGCCGGCGGCGGCGCCGGCATGGTGATGCGGGCAGACGTGCTGGCCAGCGCCATTGACCATGCCTCGCCGGCAGCCGATCCACGTCCGCGCCTGCTGATGAGCCCGCGCGGCAAGCCGCTGAACCAGGCACGCGTGCGCGAACTCGCCGCTGGGCCGGGTGCGGTGATCGTCTGCGGCCGCTTCGAAGGCGTCGACCAGCGGGTCATCGAGGCGCGCGGCCTCGAAGAAGTTTCGATCGGCGACTTCATCCTGTCCGGCGGCGAGCCGGCGGCACTCGTGCTGCTCGACGCCGTGGTGCGCCTGCTGCCCGGCGTCATGGGCAATGCGGTATCGGGCGAGGAAGAGAGCTTTGAAAACGGCCTGCTCGAACATCCGCATTATACGCGGCCGCAGGAGTTCGAGGGCCGGCCGATTCCCGAAGTGCTGATTTCGGGCAATCACAGGAAGATCGCGGCGTGGCGGCGGGCCGAAGCGGAGAGGCTGACGAAGGAGCGACGGCCGGATCTTTCAGCCGCTCAGCCCTTGTCGAAATAGTAGAAAGCCAGGAACAGGCCGACGGCGATGACGAAGCCGCGCACCGCGTTCTGCGGCACGCGCCTGGCGATCCAGACGCCGGCATAGCCGCCCAGCGCGCCACCCGGGATCATGATGATCGCCTGCAGCCAGGCAATGACGCCGCCCGAGACGAAGACGAGGATGGCAACCGCAGCGATGACCACGGCCAGCATGTTCTTCAGTGCGTTCAGCCGGTGATAGTCGCCGGACTGGGTGAGACCGAGCGTCGCCAGCATCATGACGCCCATGCCGGCGCCGAAGAAGCCGCCATAGACGGCGGTGGCGAACTGCGCCAGCGACCCGACCAGCGAACCTACCGCGGCCTCATGCTCCGGCTTGGGCGCCGGCTTCAGCCATGGCCCGGCAGCGAACAATGCGGTTGCCGCCAGCAGCAGCCACGGCACCAAGGCGCGGAACGACGGGTTGTCGAGCCCTAGAAGGATGAGCGCGCCAGACAGCGCACCGAGAGCCGAAATGAGGCTGAGCAGCAGTGCGCCGCGCCAGAAATGCTTGATGTCGTGCCAATAGGCGAGCGTCGAGGTGATGTAGCCAGGAAATTGCGTCACCGACGATGTCGCATTGGCGACGATCGGCGGCAGGCCGGCCAGGGTCATGGCGCCAAAGGTTATGAACGTGCCGCCGCCGGCAACGGCGTTGACCGCGCCTGATACAAAGCCGGCGAGAAAGAGCAGGACCGCGTCCAAGATTGGCATGAGGGGTGTCGTCGCTGGAGGAAAATGCCTGTCTTCCGGCTTAGGAAGCTTGACGCGCGGGCGCAACCCCCTGGACCACAAGCGATCACGGGATTGCCACAGCGGGCGCCAGCCCAAGAAGCAGTGCAAAAAAGAAACGGCCCAAAAAAGAAACGGCGAAGACGTGACAAAGCGCCGAAATAGCTGTATGTGCGCGCCGAACCGGAAGAAAAATCTGCCAAGAGCGATCTTCTGGCCCGTCAACAATGACGGTGTAGTCGCCCCTGCCCGATGTTCTCGAACAGACGTTCTCGAACGAAGGGCATAGCCGAGCGGTCGATGCGACTGCAAGGCGAGTGTCGGGCGCTCTGACTGTCGGAAGAACAAGAAGTGGATTTTTGAGATGGACATCCTCCGTCAGCTCGAGGCCGAGCAGGCCGCCAAGATCGAAGCCAAGCGCAAGCTCCCCGAATTCCAGCCCGGCGATACCGTGCGCGTCCAGGTCCGTGTGACCGAAGGCACCCGCACCCGCGTCCAGGCCTATGAGGGCGTCGTCATCGCCCGCGCCGGCGCCGGCTTCCAGGAAAACTTCACCGTCCGCAAGATCTCCTACGGCGAAGGCGTGGAGCGGGTGTTCCCGGTCTATTCGCCGATGGTCGAGGGCGTCGAGATCGTGCGCCGCGGCAAGGTGCGTCGCGCCAAGCTGTACTATTTGCGAGACCGTCGCGGCAAATCGGCCCGCATTTCGGAAAACACCGGCGTGCGCGCCCGCAAGCTCAACGACGAAGAGCGCGATGCGCTGAACGCCGAGAAGGCGCGCATCGAGGCCGAGAAAGTGGCCGCCGCCCAGGCGCTGGCCGCCGAGAAGGCCGCGCAGGACGCCGCCGAGAAGAAGGCCGCCGACGAGGCCGCCAAGGCCGCGGAAGCAACTGCCGCCGAATAAGGCGTCTTCAAAACTCATGGTTTTGGAAAGGCGGCTTCGGCCGCCTTTTTATTTCACGAGGTGGATTCGATTTTGCCGGTCCGCAATCGATACGGATCGTTCTGTAATTGCCGCCGTTGAAAGCATTGGAATTCATTTTCGTGCCGAGCGGCGCATCAGAGCGGCTTGCAAGGCGCCTGCGGAAAGCTAAAGTCGGCGCCGGATTTCCTGCATGCCTCGGTCGATCGAGGCGGTTCAGTTCCTGGGGAGCATAGTCATGATCAATTCGAAACTGCTGCTGGCCGGCCTGCTGGCTTGCCTTCTCGTGCCGGTCGCGGCTCTGGCGCAGGCGCTGCCCGACCTCGGCGGCAAGAAGGTGGTGGTGGTGACCGAAAACGCCTATCCGCCGCTGCAGTTCATCGATGCCAAGACCGGCAAGCAGATCGGTTGGGAATATGACGCGATGAACGAGATCGCCAAACGGCTGAATTTCAAGGTCGAGTACCAGAATACCTCTTGGGACGCGATGATCCAGGCGGTTTCCGACAATCAGTACAACATCGGCATGACCGGCATCACCATCAAGGACGACCGCAAGCAGAAGGTCGATTTCTCCGATCCGTATATGCGCTCGGAACAGTTCATGCTGGTGCGCGGCGACGAGAAGCGCTTCACCGATGCCAAGACGTTCGCCGCCTTCAAGGACGGGCTGATCGGCGCGCAGGCCGGCACGACGCCCTTCTACACCGCCGTCTACAGCGTGCTCGACGGCAACGAGCAGAACCCGCGCATCAAGCTGTTCGAGACGTTCGGCGCGACGGTGCAGGCACTGAAGGCCGGCGACGTCGACGTCGTGCTCACCGACGGCACTGCCGGCAAGGGCTATGTCGATGCGTCCAATGGCGGCCTTAAGCTGATCGGCGGCCCACTCGGCACCGAGGATTTCGGCTTCATCTTCCCCAAGGGCTCCGACCTGGTGAAGCCGGTCAACGCGGCAATCGCCGCGCTCAAGGCCGACGGTACGCTCGACGCGCTCAACAAGAAGTGGTTCCTTGATTACAAGATGGGGCAGTAGGCCCGCTTGTTGCGCGCATTTCATGACGATTGTGCGCGGGAACTCGCGCTGACTCTGCGCTCGTACACCCCCCTCTGTCCTGCCGGACATCTCCCCCTCAAGGGGGGAGATCGGATTTCGCATCGGCTTTCGCCAATTTTCAGTGTTGCAGAACGGGCCGCGAGGTCAAAGCTGCCGATCTCCCCCCTGGAGGGGGAGATCGCCGGCAGGCCAGAGGGGGGTGTGACAGAACGCTGCCTTCGTGACTCTGTTATCGGTACCGCTTGATGCCGTCGGCGCCTCCCGCCTCAGCCAAATCCGACTTCCCGTGGTGGCTTGCCGTGGCCGTGGCGATCGCCTTGGCCGCCGCCATCTTCATCGCTGCCAGCGACCTCTATGCCCAGGTCTTCGCAACCGTCGCCAAGGGCATCGGCGTCACCATCTTCGTCACGGTGGTCGCCTTCGCGCTGGCTTGCGCGATCGGCCTCGGCGTCGCGCTGATGGGCCTGTCGGGCTCACGCTGGCTCAGCCAGATCGGCCGCTTCTACGTCGAGATCATCCGCGGCGTGCCGATGCTGGTGCTGTTGTTCTGGATCGCCTTTGCCGGGGCGCCGGCCTTCGTCGCGGCATGGAACGCGCTGACGGCGCCGCTGCAAAGCGCCGGCCTCTTCGGTGAGCTGCTGGTACGCGACGTGTCGTTGCTTTGGCGCGCCGTCATGGCGCTGACCATCGGCTATTCCGCCTTCATCTCGGAGGTGTTCCGCGCCGGTATCCAGGCGGTCGAGAAGGGGCAGATCGAGGCGGCCAAGGCGCTCGGGCTGACGCGCACCCAGCGCTTCCGGCTGGTCATCTTTCCGCAGGCGATCCGCACCATCCTGCCGCCGCTCGGCAATGATTTCCTCGCCATGGTCAAGGATTCCTCGCTGGTCTCGGTGCTCGGCGTCGCCGACATCACCCAGATGGGCAAGATCTACGCCGCCGGCTCGTTCCGCTTCTTCGAAACCTATTCGATCGTCGCCTATATCTATCTCATCCTGACCGTCGGCCTGTCGTTAGCCTTGCGGGCGCTGGAGAAGCGGCTCCGCCACCAGCATGGGGAATAGAAGGCAGGCGAAAACGGCGCTACCATCGAGCGGACGCGACCGGGGAGGACCCATGATCATCGACAAGGCCAATGCGGCGCTGGAAGCGGTCTATACGGCCGACACGCCTGAGACGCTCGCCAAGGCCTATGCGCAATGGGCCGCGACCTATGACGGCGAAACCGCGGCGCTCGGCTATCTCCTGCCGTTCCTGATCACCGCCTGGGTGGCGCGCCATGTGCCGGCGGGCGAAGGGCCGCTGCTCGACGCCGGTTGCGGCACCGGCCTGTCGGGGCCGTCCCTGAAGGCACTCGGCTACCACGATATTGCCGGGCTCGACCTGTCGCAGGACATGCTGAAAATCGCCGGCAGCCGGCAGGCCTACAGCGAGCTGAAACAGGCGATGCTCGGCGGGCCATTGCCTTGGGCGGACGGGTATTTCCGCGCCTTTTTCTCGACCGGCGTGTTCACCATCAGCCACGCACCGGCGTCGGGCCTGCATGAACTGGTACGCATCACCAGGACGGGCGGCCACGCCATCTTCACGGTTCGCGACCAGGTGTTTGAAAGCGGCGGGTTTCAAGCCGTGTTTGGCGAACTGGAGCAGGCGAAAAAATGGCAGCCGGTCGAGGAGAGCCCGTGGTTCCGCTGCTACGCAATCGCCGAGCCCGACGCGCTGGTGAAGACCTTCGTGTTCGAGGTGGTTTGAGTGGCGCCTTCTTCCTTCTCCCCTTGTGGGAGAAGGTGGATCGGCGCGCAGTGCCGAGACGGATGAGGGGTGTTGGACGGAATGAGGCGTTGGCGTTCCCTGGAGCACCCCTCATCCGTCGCCTTCGGCGACACCTTCTCCCACAAGGGGAGAAGGGGAAGCCGCGCCACAACCCGCCAATTGCCGAAAAGCCAAAACATTGATATGAGCAGCGCCATGGAAGAGCTTTTTGGCGATCCGGCCTATAAAGGTTTCGTGCTGCAGGACAGGAAACGCCTGCCGTCGCGATTTTCCGCGCGCGTCTGCGGGGCGCTGACCAGCCGACTTAGCTAGGGCAGACTCGCCAGGCTGTTTCGCCGGTCCGACCGGCGTCGTTTTCCCTTTTTAAATCGACGGATTTACGCAAATGAGCGCACCGCGCACCCTCTACGACAAGATTTTCGACGACCATGTTGTCGACCGCCAGGACGACGGCACCTGCCTGCTCTATATCGACCGCCATCTGGTCCACGAAGTCACCAGCCCGCAGGCTTTCGAAGGCCTGCGCATAACCGGCCGCAAGGTTCGGCATCCGGAAAAGACGCTGGCCGTGGTCGACCACAATGTGTCGACTTCGCCGGAGCGAAAGTTCGGCATCAAGAACGAGGAAAGCCGCATCCAGGTCGAAGCGCTGGCCAAAAACGCCAAGGATTTCGGCGTCGAATATTATTCCGAGAAGGATATCCGCCAGGGCATCGTCCACATCATCGGGCCGGAGCAAGGCTTTACGCTGCCCGGCATGACCATCGTCTGCGGCGACAGCCACACCTCGACGCATGGCGCGTTCGGGGCGCTGGCGCATGGCATCGGCACCTCTGAAGTCGAGCATGTGCTGGCGACGCAGACGCTGATCCAGCGCAAGGCCAAGAACATGCTGGTGCGCGTCGACGGCGCACTGCCGGAAGGCGTCACCGCCAAGGACATCATCCTCGCCATTATCGGCGAGATCGGCACGGCCGGCGGCACCGGCTATGTCATCGAATATGCCGGCGAGGCAATCCGTGCGCTGTCGATGGAAGGCCGCATGACGATCTGCAACATGTCGATCGAAGCCGGCGCCCGCGCCGGCCTGATCGCGCCCGACGAGACCACCTTCGCCTATGTCAAGGACAAGCCGCGCGCCCCCAAGGGCGAAGCCTGGGACGCCGCGCTCGCCTACTGGAAGACGCTGCAGTCCGACGAAGGCGCGCATTTCGACAAGGTGGTCGTGCTCGACGCGGCAAAGCTGCCGCCGATCGTCTCCTGGGGCTCCTCGCCCGAGGACGTGGTCTCGGTGCAAGGCATCGTGCCGAACCCGGACGACATCACTGATGAGAACAAGCGCACCTCCAAGCAGCGCGCACTCGACTATATGGGCCTGAAGCCGGGCACCAAGATCACCGATATCGAACTCGATCGCGTCTTCATCGGCTCCTGCACCAATGGCCGCATCGAGGATCTGCGCGCCGCAGCCAAGGTGATCGAGGGCAAGAAGGTCAATCCGCGGGTCAGTGCGATGATCGTGCCGGGCTCCGGCCTCGTCAAGGAACAGGCAGAGGCCGAAGGCCTCGACAAGATCTTTGTCGCCGCCGGCTTTGACTGGCGTGAGCCGGGCTGCTCGATGTGCCTTGCCATGAACGACGACCGGCTGAAGCCGCATGAGCGCTGCGCCTCGACCTCGAATCGCAATTTCGAGGGGCGCCAAGGCTTCAAGGGCCGGACGCATCTGGTGTCGCCGGCAATGGCCGCGGCGGCGGCGATCGCCGGCCATTTCGTCGACATCCGCGAGTGGAAATAGGGCAGGCGCGCGCAGTCGGATATGAGGAGCCCGAGCCGCAATGCGGTTCGGGCATTCTTCAGTCGGGCCGCCTGACGAATTCGTGGAATCCCTCACGGCGGCCGGGTTGGTCCTTTGCGACGAGCAGCGCCAGTTGGCGCTCGTCGAAGAGTTTGAACCATTCGTCCCATTCGACCAGTTCGTAGCCGCCGGCATTGACCGGGCGTTCGGCCTCATCCTGGTCCTGGTAGGCATGCTGGCCGAAGACCAGCCTCAGCATGGGCTGCGTTCCGGCTTCGGGCGACACGTCGACGATCGCCGGAAAGCCGGCGCGTGCCGCGGCCCATGAGCGAATTGCATCGTGATCGGTCAGCATGATCGTGTCGGCCATCGGAGCGTCTCCTGGTTGCCGTCGTGAAACGCCGCTCGCCGTTCGCGGTTCCGCCCAGCGGCTTTGTCGACGCACCTGTCGTATATTCGCTTTCGCTTAACCGCTTGTTTGGGCTTCCGCTCTAAGGTCCTCCAAGGGGAAGCGAGGGGAAATTACAGCGCTTGGACACCGGCCTGCTCATAGCGCTGCTCAATCCAGGCATCGCCCTCACACTCGGCGCGGCATTTCTCGTGCTGTGGTTCTATCAGCGCCACCGTCCCTATCTGGGCGTGCTGGCGGCGGGCTACTCGGCCTCGGCCGCAGGCTTCCTGCTCCAGTATTTCACGCTGCCGGTCGGCATGGCACCGACCAAGCTCATCTCGATCCTGTGCTTCACCTTCGCCACCTGCTGTCTCGCCGGCGCGGTCATTGCGCGCTATGGGCGGCGCGTGCCTTACCCGGCGGTCGGCATTCTGGCCTGCGGCGGCCTGGCCGCGTTTTCGTGGTTTCTTTTTGCCCGGCCGGATCTCACCTGGCGCATCCTTGCCATCAATTTCAGCTTCGGCGGCATCAGCCTGGTTGTCGCCGCCGAGTTGCGCGTGGTGCGCAACAACGGCCCGACAGAAATGATCCTGTTCGTGCTGTCGCTGCTTTCCGGCCTGAACTTCCTGGCGCGGACGCTTGCCGTCGTCATCGCGCATGGGCCGTTCACCAGCTATGAAGGGCTTTACTCCTCGTCCTACTGGACGACGGCTCTGCTGTCGCATGCATTGCTGTCGCTGCTTATTGCGCTTTGCCTGTTCGGCGCCGCCGCGCTCGATGTGATGAAGGCCCTGAAGACCGAAACTCTGACAGACCCGCTGTCGGGCCTGCTCAACCGCCGCGGCTTCGAGGAGCGCGCCATGCTTGTCCTGCAGCACTGTGCCACGGCGCAATTGCCGGTTGCGCTGGTGCTTGCCGATCTCGATCATTTCAAGGCGCTCAACGATCAGCATGGCCACGCGGCCGGCGATCGCGTTATCGCCGACTTCGCTGCCAAGCTTCTGTCGGCTGCAGGTACGCGCGGCGTTGCCGGCCGTATCGGCGGCGAAGAGTTCGCCGTGCTGTTGCCGCTCAGCGACCTTGGCGCGGCAAGACTGTTTGCCGAAGCCATTCGCACGGTCTATTCGGCGGACAGAATCGACGGACTTCCGTCCGACACAAGAGTGACCGCGAGCTTCGGCGTGGCCGCCCGCACCAGCGACGAAGGGCTGGACCCGCTGATGCGCCGCGCCGACGAAGCGCTCTACAAAGCCAAAAGGAGTGGCCGCGACAGCGTATGCCTGTCCTATCAGCGGCCTGAAACGGTCGTCCTTCCCAATCGGACCAGTGCTGGCTGAGCGTCAGCGGCGGCTTCGAATTAACGTCTTTTTCGCGCGTTGGTGATTTGCTGTTCGGGGGGAGTGCCAAAACGCCATGGGCAGCGCTAATTTCATCCTGCTGATCAACCTGTTCGTTGCCGGGCTGCTGGCGGCGGCCTTCATGACGATCGCGGTCTATGACGCCGGCCGGGTGTCGGCACGCTGGCTGGCGTTCGGCTATGTGCTCGGCACGGCTTATTTCGCGATCGAGTTCAGCATTCCTGCCTTCGACAATGCGCGCCCCGTGGTTGTCGCCGCCTTTGCCGCCTTCCTTGGCGCTACCGTCGCCTTCAATGGCGGGCTTGCCCATAAATACCGCGTTTCGCCGCCTTGGCCGCCGATGCTGTTCTTCCTGGTCTTCGCCACCCTCGCGGTCTACTTCGTGCAGGACCTGCCACGCCAATCGTTCGTGCGAATGGCGGCCTACCAGCTTCCCTATGCGGCCATGCAGTTCACCGGGCTGGCGATCGTCTTGTCGTCCAGGCAAAGACGCGAGCGGCTCGACTATATGCTGATGGCTGTCCTTGCGGCCAGCACCTTGCAGTTCGCCAGCAAACCCTTCATCGCCCATGCGCTTGGTGGCTGGGGCGCCAACCCGCAATCTTATGCGCAGACCAGCTATGCGTTGGTGTCGCAGTCGGTCGGCACCGTGTTCGGCCTGGCGCTTGCGCTGGTGACATTGGCTATCCTGGTCCGCGACGTGCTCGCCGAGGCGACGTCGAAATCGGAAACCGACACGCTTTCGCGGCTGCTCAACCGTGGGGGCTTCGAGCGCCATGCCGAGATCGCACTGCGTGACGCCATGCGGCGCGCCGTTCCAGCGGCACTGGTCATTGCCGATCTCGACCATTTCAAGCGCATCAACGATACTTACGGCCACGCGTCGGGCGATCGGGTCATCGAGACCTTTGCCGGTTTTCTCCGCGATGCCGCGGCCGACCATCATGTCGCCGGCCGCATCGGCGGCGAGGAATTCGCGATTTTCCTGCCGGGGACCAATCTAGCCGCCGCCCGGCTCTTTGCCGAGGGCACGCGGAGCGCCTTCGGTGCCACGCCGATCGACTGCCTGCCCGCGGATCACCGCTGCAGCGCCAGCTTCGGCGTTGCCGAGCTTGGTCCGGGCGAAAGCTTTTCCGACCTGTTGCGGCGCGCCGACAAAGCGCTCTATCAGGCGAAGGGCAGCGGTCGCGATTGCGTGCGTGTCTCGGTGGGGCCGGCTGTTGCCCTGCCGGCGCCGTCAACCAAGGGCGGCGTGGCCGTCAGCGGCAGGGGCTGAGCTCCGGCATTTCGCCGTCGGAGAGGCCGTACATATAGCTGCGGCCCTTGACGAAAACCGGCGGCCTATAGCAGTCGCCGCCGCGGACATCGTCCGATTCGTTTTCGTAGATCACGTCGGGCTGGCCGGCGCTGGTGTAGTCGGACAATTCCTTGGCCAGCTTGCCCTCGCCAACGAGGATACGCTTGTAGCCGGCGGCGCTGTCGATGACGAGATTGCCGAAGGAATCGGCATAGACGCGGTCATGATGGCGCGTCCCGGCGAATGCCGGTGCGACGACGCCGACGGCGAGCGCCGCCAATAGGAACCAGGGAAGGCGCGATCCTGCTGAATTCGAATGCATGGCGTGCTACTCCATTGCTGAGAGGCAAGCCTCCTCGAATCAGAAATTAACCTTTTATTAACCTTTGTTAAGAGGGCAACCGCAGCAGGGGCGAGGTCTCGGAAAATATGGTTAATACCCGATCGCCCACCGGCCATCATTCGGCCATGCCTTGTTTCCACCATCCCCAGCATCGGGCGCGACTCAAAAAGCATGAAATCCGGTGCCTTGCCGGAGCATCGCGGCGGGCTCGATACGCGGTGGGGAAAGCAGCAAATGAGATTACGCCGCACGTTTCGGATGGCGCTAGCCATTCCGCCGCTACTGGCTGCAGCCGCCTGCGCGCCGCAGACCAGCGCGCCCAAGCTCGGCAACACGGCCGCCGCTTCCGTGTCGCTTGCTCCCGCCGCTAGTGAACCGACGGCACCGCAGCCGCGCACAGCTACTTACAACTGCGCCGACGGTAGCGTGATGACCATCGAGAATCTCGGCACGTCGGTGCGCGTCCTCGGCCAGAACGGCGCCAGCGCCGAGCTGCCGGCCTCACCGGCCAATCAGACCAGCCGTTACGGCGAGGCGCATGACGCAATCGTGATCGATGGGCGTGAGGCGCTGGTGATGAAGGGCGGTGCACCACCGCTGGCCTGCAAGCGCTGATCCGCCCCTTGCGCCAGCCATATTTTGCAGTGCGGCGACATTGTGCCGGCGCAAGGCGACAGCCCTAATCGATTGAAGCTGAAAGCCTGGCTTTCATCAGACTAAATTACGTTTTCGAAACGGTTTTCCGGCTTTGACGCGGTGCAAAAAGAGCATTAGAAACCGGCTGTCCGAAGTCGCAACCGGAAGCGGTAATGCCGCATTCCCACCTGAGGCTCCAGAGACGCCGAACTGGGGGAGCCATGAGCAAATCACCAGCCACCCGCGAATTTGCCAGGCGTGAACGGCCGCTTTCGCCGCATCTGACCGTCTATCGGCCGCCGATCACCATGACGATGTCGATCGTCCACCGCATCACCGGCGGGGCGCTCTATTTCGGCACGCTGCTGGTCGCGCTGTGGCTGATGGCGGCGGCGAGCTCGGAGGCGACCTTCAACGCCGTAAACTGGGCCTTCGGCTCGTGGCTGGGACGGCTGGTGCTGTTCGGCTACAGCTGGGCGCTGATGCACCACATGCTGGGCGGTGTGCGCCATCTTATCTGGGACACTGGGGCAGGGCTGGAAAAGCATACGGCATCGAGGATCGCCTGGGCGACGCTTGCCGGCTCGGTCACGCTGACGCTGCTGATCTGGATCGCCGGCTACATGGCGCGGGGAGCCTGACATGAACGGCAAGAACACCGACATGCGCACGCCGCTGGCCAAGGTCCGCGGCCTCGGTTCCGCCCGCGAGGGCACCGGCCATTTCTGGCGCCAGCGGCTGACGGCGATCTCCAACATCCCGCTGGTCCTGTTCTTCGTCGGCTTCCTGATCGCACTCAACGGCGCCAGCTATCTCGAGGTGCGCGCCGCACTTGCCAATCCGTTCGTTGCACTGGTGCTGGCGCTGGTGCTGTTGTCAGTGCTCTACCACATGCGGCTCGGCATGCAGGCGATCATCGAAGACTATGTGCATGGCGAAGGCACCAGGCTGGCGCTGCTCGCCCTCAACACATTCTTTCCCGTAGTCGTCGGCGTCGCTTCGGTCTTCGCCCTGCTTAAACTGGCATTTGGAGGCTGATTTTTTGGCCAAGGACGCGAAGAACGCCAACACGGCTTCCGCCTATAGCTATGTCGATCACAAATTCGACGTCGTGGTCGTCGGCGCCGGCGGCGCCGGCCTGCGCGCCGCGCTCGGCATGGCCGAACAGGGCCTGCGCACCGCCTGCATCACCAAAGTGTTCCCGACGCGCTCGCATACGGTTGCGGCGCAGGGCGGCATCGCCGCCTCGCTCGCCAATATGGGTCCCGACAACTGGCAGTGGCATCTCTTCGACACCGTCAAAGGCTCAGATTGGCTGGGCGACACCGACGCTCAAGAATACATGGTGCGCGAAGCGCCGGCGGCGGTCTACGAGCTCGAGCACTACGGCGTTCCCTTCAGCCGCACCGAGGACGGGAAAATCTACCAGCGGCCGTTCGGCGGCATGATGATGAATTTCGGCGAGGGGCCGCCGGTGCAGCGCACCTGTGCGGCCGCCGACCGCACCGGCCACGCCATGCTGCACACGCTCTACGGCCAGTCGCTGAAGCACAATGCGCAGTTCTTCATCGAGTATTTCGCGCTCGACCTGATCATGGAGCCGGACGGCACCTGCACCGGCGTCGTCGCCTGGAACCTCGACGACGGCACCATCCACCGCTTTTCGGCCAAGATGGTGGTTTTGGCGACCGGCGGCTATGGCCGCGCCTATTTCTCGGCCACCTCGGCGCATACCTGCACCGGCGATGGCGGCGGCATGGCCGCACGCGCAGGCCTGCCGCTGCAGGATATGGAGTTCGTGCAGTTCCACCCGACCGGCATATACGGCGCCGGCTGCCTGATCACCGAGGGCGCGCGCGGCGAGGGCGGCTATCTCGTCAATTCCGAGGGCGAGCGCTTCATGGAGCGCTACGCGCCGTCAGCCAAGGATCTGGCTTCGCGCGACGTGGTCTCGCGCTGCATGACGCTGGAAATCCGCGAGGGCCGCGGCGTCGGCCCGAAGAAGGATCACATTTTCCTGCATCTCGACCATCTCGACCCGGCCGTTCTGCACGAGAGACTTCCGGGTATTTCGGAATCGGCAAAGATCTTTGCCGGCGTCGACCTGACCAAGGAGCCGATCCCGGTGCTGCCGACGGTCCACTACAATATGGGCGGCGTGCCGACCAATTACTGGGGCGAGGTGCTGAACCCGACGGCGTCGAATCCGGACCAGGTGTCGCCCGGGCTGATGGCGGTCGGCGAAGCCGGCTGCGCCTCGGTGCACGGTGCTAACCGGCTGGGCTCCAACTCGCTGATCGACCTGGTGGTGTTCGGCCGTGCGGCGGCAATCCGGGCCGGCCAGGTGATCGACCGCATATCGGCGATCCCTTCGCCCAACGAGGCCGCCGTCGAAAAGATCATGGACCGCTTCGACCGGCTGCGTCACGCCAACGGCTCGACGCCGACAGCGGTTTTGCGCGAAAAGATGCAGAAGGCGATGCAGGAGGACGCGGCGGTGTTCCGCACCCAGGAATCGCTGGAAAGCGGCTGCAGGCGCATTTCGCAGATCTGGGGTGAACTCGGCGACGTCAAGGTGTTTGACCGCTCGATGATCTGGAACTCCGACCTGGTCGAGACGCTGGAGCTGGAAAACCTGATGGCCAACGCCATCACCACCGTCTACGGCGCCGAGGCGCGCAAGGAAAGCCGCGGCGCGCACGCGCGGGAGGACTTTTCGGCCCGCGACGACGCCAACTGGCGCAAGCATACGCTGGCTCGGCTCAACGAGGCCGGCGAGGTGGCGCTCAGCTACCGGCCGGTGCACACCGAAACGCTGCTCAAGGAGGCAGACGGCGGCATCAACCCGGCCAAGATCGCGCCAAAGGCCAGGGTGTATTGAGATGAGGCTGCTGGCGGTTGCGGGATATTCCGGCACGCCCCTTCCGGCCAAGCTCGGCCTGAAGGACGGGATGATTGCCGCTTTCGTCGCCTTGCCGGCCGAACTCGAGGATTTGACCGAAGCCGTGGATTTTGCCGAGCTCGACCGGCTGGCCAACTGGTCGGCGATTTCGGGCGTTCATGAGAAATACGATGCCGTACATGCTTTCACCCGGCAGCGTATCGAGATCGAGGACCGTCTAGGCGACGTCGAAGCGGCGATCAAGCGGGACGGCATGGTCTGGGTGTCATGGCCGAAGAAGGCATCGAAAGTGCCGACCGACGTCACCGAGGACGTTATCCGCACAGAGGCGCTGAAGCTCGACCTCGTCGACGTCAAGGTCGCCGCCGTGAACGAGATCTGGTCCGGGCTGAAGCTCGTCATCCGAAAGGACCTGAGGTAATGGTCGAACTCACGCTTCCGAAAAACTCGAAGATCATGGCCGGAAAAACCTGGCCGAAGCCGGAGGGCGCGACCAACCTGCGCGAATACCGCATTTACCGCTGGTCGCCGGACGATGACGAGAACCCGCGCATGGATACGTATTTCGTCGACATGGACGATTGCGGGCCGATGGTGCTCGACGCGCTGCTCTGGATCAAGAACAAGATCGATCCGACGCTGACGCTGCGCCGCTCCTGCCGCGAAGGCATTTGCGGCTCGTGCGCCATGAACATCGACGGGTCGAACACGCTGGCCTGCACCAAGGGCTGCGACGACATTTCCGGCGCGATCAAGGTCTATCCGCTGCCGCACATGGCTGTGGTCAAGGACCTGGTGCCCGACCTCACCAATTTCTACGCCCAGCACGCCTCGATCGAGCCGTGGCTGAAGACGGTGTCGCCCGAGCCGGCCAAGGAATGGCTGCAGAGCCATGAGGACCGCGAAAAGCTCGACGGGCTCTACGAGTGCATATTATGCGCCTGCTGCTCGACCTCCTGCCCGAGCTACTGGTGGAACGGCGAGCGCTATCTCGGCCCGGCGACGCTGCTGCAGGCCTATCGCTGGCTGATCGATTCCAGGGACGAGGCGACGGGCGAGCGGCTCGACAATCTCGAAGACCCGTTCCGGCTCTATCGCTGCCACACCATCATGAACTGCGCCCAGACTTGCCCCAAAGGGCTCAACCCGGCCAAGGCGATCGCCGAGATCAAGAAGATGATGGTGGAGCGACGGGTTTAGGCGGCGGGCGGGTTGCAGCCGAGATCGTCTCGTCCGCAGCGATCCTTCGCGCCCCCCTCTGTCCTGCCGGACATCTCCCCCTCAAGGGGGGAGATTAGCAGCTTGGAGGACAGCGCCCTTTCTGCAGCCTTGAAAGTGGCGAAGCGGTGATGACAGCCAATCTCCCCACTAGAGGGGGAGATGTCCGGCAGGACAGAGGGGGGCGCTGTCCCGCCGAGTTCGAAAGGATAGCAAACTTATGACCGATATCGACCTTCCCATCCTCTCTCCCATCGAAGCCCGCGTGCTCGGCTGCCTTATCGAGAAGAAGGAGCTGACGCCGGACGTCTATCCGCTGACGCTCAATGCGGCACATGCGGCGGCCAACCAGAAGACGGCGCGCGAGCCGGTGATGTCGGTCGAGCTTGCCGAGGTCAGACGAGCGCTTGGCCAGCTCGAGCAGAAGGGCCTAGTCAGGCAGGTGTTCGCGTCGCGCGTCGAGCGCTACGAGCATGTGGTGGCGCAGCGCTTTTCCCTGACCTCGGCGCAGATCGCGCTGCTCGGCCTGTTGCTGCTGCGCGGCCCGCAGACGGCCTATGAATTGCTGGCGCGAAGCGAGCGCATGGCGCGGCTGCCGTCGATCGACGAGCTTCGCGGCAATCTCGATCTGCTGATCGGCCGCCGGCCACCGCTGGTCCAGCAGATCGATCGCGGCCCAGGCCAGCGCGAGGATCGCTATGTCCATCTGCTCAGCGGGCCGCCGCAGCTGTCGGCTGCCGCAGCGCCCCTGCAGTCGTCCTCGCCGGCGTCGGATCTGGAGACGCGCGTGCAGGCCCTCGAGGAAGAGGTCGCGGCATTGCGCGCCCGTCTCGACGCGCTCGTTGACGAAAAAAGCCAATAATCATTCGAGAGGTTGGCGGGACAGCGCCCCCCCTCTGCCCTGCCGGACATCTCCCCCACGAGGGGGGAGATTGGCAGCTTCGCCGTCCCGCCTCTCATTCAGCGTTGGAGATTGGCGAAAGGCAGGATGACGGCCAATCTCCCCACTCGTGGGGGAGATGCCCGGCAGGGCAGAGGGGGGCGCGAAGGATCGCCCGCTTTCCGCAGACCAGCTCTCACCCGAGCCTGGCGTCGAGCGATACCTTGATGGCGCCGAGCGCCTTCGAGACCGGGCATTCGGCCTTGGCCTTTTCGGCCAATTCCTTGAACTTGGCGGCATCGATGCCCGGCACCTTGCCGACCAGCGTGATCGCGCTGCCGGTGATGCCGGTGCCGGGGACCAGCGTTACCACGGCCTTGGCGTCGAGCTCGGCAGCCGGGGTGCCGTTCTCGGCGAGGAAATGCGAAAGCTGCATGGCGTAGCAGCTGGCATGGGCGGCGGCGATCAGCTCTTCCGGGTTGGTGCCGGATTTGCCGCTCTCGTCCTCGAAACGCATCTTGGCGGAATAGGGCGTGCCCTTCAGCGTCCCGCTCTGTGTATCGAGCGTGCCTTTGCCTTCCTTGAAACTGCCTTTCCAAACGGCGTTGGCGGTGCGGTCCATCAATTCCTCCTTGATTGTCGTGATTGAGCCCGTGATCGGCATCCAGTCGACTATAGCGCGCGCGGGAGCGAAGGCCACCCACGCTTTCGTATCGGCGGCGGCGTGACACATCATGTCGAGCGAAAAAAATTCGAAAAAAATCTGCGTGCAAAAATGTCGACTTCCATCTGTCCCGGCCGTCCTGCGGGCGGCCATGGACTTGGTGGCCGGATGGAGGACCACATGAACAATCTGTTTTCTGCTCACTGGACAAGCACCGGCCACAGGGCCGGTGAACAACAAGCCGACTGGTCGCGCCTGCAGCCTTCCGGCTTCGGCCGACTGCTTGCGGCGATTGCCATCATTGGGATTGCGGTATCTCTTCTCGACTATGCTGCGGCCGGTCTCGATTCTGCGGCAGGCAAGGGCTCCGCGGAGATTTCCGTAGCCTCGTCTTCGGCTTCAAGCCAGGAATGGAGATAAAAATGAAGTATGTTTGCCTGGTCTATGGTGAAGAAAAAGATCTCCACGCAATGACCCCCGAGAGGCTGGCCAAGCTCGACGCCGATTCGATGGCCCATGACCGGTCATTGGACCAACGCGGGATGCTGATCATCGCGCAGGCGCTGCAATCGGTGAAAACGTCGAAAACCGTTCGCAGGCGCAAGGGCAAGCGGCTGGTCACCGACGGCCCCTTCGCCGAAACCAAGGAGCAGTTGCTCGGTTTCGTCATGATCGAGGCCGAGAGCCTCGACGAGGCGCTGGAGATCGCGGGCGAGATTCCGCTGGCCGAAATCGGCACGATCGAGGTGCGGGCGATCTACAAGGTGCCCGGGTCATAGAGATCTCTCGATAAGTTTCCTCCGCGGAGCGGTGGCGACCAACGACTGGCGCGGGCTTTCGTTTTCCTCATCGGACGCAACTTTTGCGTGTTGAAGCGAAGCAATACTTCTCCTATGGTCGCCGAGATCGGGGGATTTCGGGGCATGCATATATTGATTGCAGCAATCGGCCTGCTCGGGGCAGCGGCGTTCTGGTGGTACCGGCTGAAGACCATGAACGACGCGGCGCGTGAGGTTGCCGACGTCGTTGGCCGCGTGCAGGGCAACGTCCGCCGCAAGAAACTGCGCAAGCAGGCGGCGCTCTCGCCGCTGACGGCGATCGACGATCCGGTCGTCGCCGCCGCGACGCTGATCACCGCCATCGTTTCCGAACATGGTCCTGTGCTGCCGCAACGCGAAGCTGCCATTCGATCGGTGATCTCGGAGATTGCCGACAAAAAACAGACCGATGAAGCGGTGATCTACGCCAAATGGGCGGCATCGCAAATCGACGACGCCACGGTCGTCATCGACAAGCTGGCACCGTTCCTGCGCGAACGGCTCGACGCGGCCGAAAGGAGCGATCTGCTGCGGATGGTCGGCCGTGCGGCGGAAGCCGGCGGACAAAACCTGCAGATTCCCGACCAGCGCATGCTGCGGCTGCGCCAGAAGCTGGGCTTCGAGGTCAACTAAGTTCCCTGACACGGAAATTTGGCAGACCGCATGGCGATTAAGCCGAGACGCCTGATCGCTTCGTCATCCTGGGGTCTTCTCTCCGCTTCGCGTCGCTACGCCCAAGGATGACGAAGTTGGGGAAGCTTCAGGGCCTGTTTAGATCGCCTCGCCCTTCAACAGTTTCGGCGTGTCGCCGGACAGACCCGACGCCTGGCGGATGAAAAACCCCTTCAGCCGGGGCATGCGCTCGACGAGGCCGAGGCCGATGTCCCGCAAAGTGCGCAGCGGGCCGAAATCGTTGGAAAACATCCGGTTCAGCACATCGGTGGTGATGCCCATCTGCACCGTATCGAAACGCCGCCATTGCTGGTAGCGCTCGAGCACGTCGAGCGCGCCGATGTCCTGGCCGAGCCGGTCGGCCTCGACCACCACTTCGGCCAGCGCCGCCACGTCCTTGAAGCCGAGATTGAGACCCTGGCCGGCGATCGGGTGGATGCCGTGGGCGGCGTCGCCGGCCAAGGCGATGCGCGGCGCGACGAAGGCGCGCGCAATGATCAGCCCGAGCGGCCAGGCACGCGGCTTGTCGGCGATATGGATTTCTCCGAGTTTCAGGCCAAAGCGCTGCTCGAGCTCATATTCCAGGACCAGCGTGTCGCCACTGACCAGTTTCTCGGCATCCTGCGACCGTTCGACCCAGACGATCGACGAGCGGTTGGTGCCGTCCTTGCCCGGCTTGAGCGGCAGCGTGGCAAACGGGCCCGCGGGAAGGAAATGCTCTTCGGCGCGGCCGTTGTGCGGCCGCTCGTGCGCCACCGTGCAGACGATGCCGGACTGGCCATACTCCCATTTCACCGTCTTGATGCCGGCCATGTCGCGCAGCTTCGAATTGACGCCGTCGGCGGCAACCAGCAGCCGCGCCTTCAGCGTCGCGCCATCGGCAAGATGCACGGTTATGCCGGCGCCGTTGATGTCGAAGGCGCTGACGGCGACTCCTTCGATGATGCCGATGCCGAGTTGTTCGGCGCGCCGGCGCAAGGCGCCGTTCAAATCCTTGTTGGCGACCATATGCGCAAAGGGTTCGCCGGGCGCGACCTCGCCGTCGAAGGTGAGGAACACCGGGCGGACCGGATCGGATGTGCGCGAATCGGTGACAATCATTTCGGTGATTGCCTGCGCCTCCGGCGCGATCTCGTTCCAGACGCCGAGCTGGTCGAGCATGCGGCACGCGGCGGCGGCAATCGCCGAGGCGCGGCCGTCCTTCTGCCAGGCGCCGGCAGGTGCTGCATCGACGACGGCGATGGCGAGGCTCGGCCGCGCCTGCTTCAGCGACACGGCGGCGGCTAGGCCGATATAACCGGCGCCGGCGACCAGAACGTCGAGCGAATTCTTGCTGTCGACCATGGCAATTCCTTTCGCAGCCTGACTGTCGCCGGGCATTCCGCCCTTGACTGCCCGCTGTTCCTGTCGGAAACCGCCATGGCAATTTTTCGGCGAGGTCAAGATGACGGCAGCCATGGACGAGCTTCTCGGCATTCTCGACCTCGAGCAGCTGGAACACAACCTGTATCGTGGTCGCAGCCCCAAGCTCGATTGGCAGCGCATCTTCGGCGGCCAGACCATCGCCCAGGCGCTGGTCGCCGCGCAGCGAACGGTCGAGCCCGAGCGCCACGTGCATTCGCTGCATGGCTATTTCATGCGGCCGGGCGACACCAAGGTGCCTATCATCTACGAGGTCGACCGCATCCGTGACGGCGGCTCCTTCACCACGCGCCGCGTCGTGGCGATCCAGCACGGCCAGGCGATCTTTTCGCTGGAAGCCTCGTTCCAGCAGGATGAGGTCGGCCTGGAACATCAGGTGCCGATGCCGCAGGACGTGCCGGCGCCCGACACGTTGCTGTCGCAGCGCGAATTGCTGGGCAAGTTCGGCGAAGCCGTGCCCGACGGCATCAAGCGCTATTGGGAGCGCGACCGGCCGATCGAGATGAAGCCGGTGATGCTGAAGCATTATACCAGCCGGGAAAAGCTCGAGCCGAAGCAGAACATCTGGATCCGCACCACCGGCCCGGTGCCGGCCGACCGCGCCACGCAGGCGGCCGTGCTCGCTTACCTCTCGGATATGACGCTGCTCGACACCTCGACCTTTGCCCATGGCCGCGCCATTTTCGATCGTGATATCCAGGCAGCCAGCCTCGACCACGCAATGTGGTTCCACCGCAGCCATCCGCTCGACGACTGGATGCTGTACACGCAAGACAGCCCGTCGACGCAAGGATCGCGTGGCTTTACCCGCGGCTCGCTGTTTGCCCGCGACGGCACCTTGATCGCCTCGGTTGCCCAAGAAGGACTCATCCGGCTGAAGCGGCCGCCTGCGGAGTAGGCATTTTTCGAAATTTGCCTATTTTTTAAGCATATGCACTGCCCCGCCTGTGAACAGGCAGTCGACAGACCTTCCCGATTTCCTTGTTTAACAACAGCTTAACACCCTGCTTCGGCAATTGGCACGGAGCTTGAATCCTAGCGGGCACTCTCCGGCTCTCATGGGGATCGGCGAAGTCGTGCAAACGCGGGGACCCGCAACAGCAAAGGGTGAAACCTTATGAAGATCGTGATGGCAATCATAAAGCCGTTCAAGCTCGACGAGGTGCGCGAGGCGCTCACCGCAGTCGGCATCCAGGGCCTGACCGTCACCGAAGTAAAAGGCTACGGACGTCAGAAGGGGCACACGGAAATCTATCGCGGGGCGGAATACGCGGTCAGCTTCCTGCCGAAGATCAAGATCGAAGTCGCGGTCGCTGTCGACATGGTCGACAAGGCCGTCGAAGCCATCACCGCGGCGGCCAAGACCGGCCAGATCGGCGACGGCAAGATCTTCGTTTTCGGCATCGACCAGGCGGTGCGCATTCGCACCGGCGAAACAGACACCGACGCGCTTTGAGCTGCGGATACGTATTCCAATGGAGAGTTCAATGAATATTCCTTCCACCTTGAAGATAACGGGACGCGCGGCCGTTTTAGGTTCGCTCGCTCTCGCTGCACTGGGCACGGTTGCTGCGTTCGCGCAGGAAGCGGCACCGGCGGCGCCGGCTGCCCCTGCGCCCGCGCTCGACACCGGCAACACAGCCTGGATGCTGACCTCGACGGCGCTGGTGCTGATGATGACCGTACCGGGCCTGGCGCTGTTTTATGGCGGCATGGTGCGCAAAAAGAACGTGCTCGCCACCATCATGCAGAGCTTTGCCATCACCTGCCTGGTGACGGTGCTGTGGTTCATGTTCGGCTACTCGCTGGCCTTCTCGGATGGCGGCGGCATGAATGCCTATCTCGGCGGCTTCTCGAAGTTCTTCCACAACGGCATCACCACCTCCTCGCTGTGGCTGCCGGGCGTGGCGAACATTCCTGAGTTCGTCTTCTCGATGTTCCAGATGACCTTCGCCATCATCACGCCGGCGCTGATTGCCGGCGCCTTCGCCGAACGCATGAAGTTCTCGGCGCTGCTCATCTTCATGGGCGCGTGGCTGCTGGTGGTCTACGCCCCGATCGCGCACTGGGTGTGGGGCGGCGGCTTCCTCGGCACAGCCGGCGTTCTCGATTTCGCCGGCGGCACGGTCGTTCACATCAACGCCGGCGTTGCCGGCCTGGTCTGCGCGCTGGTTCTCGGCAAACGTGAAGGCTACGGCACCACCAACATGGCGCCGCACAACCTCGTCTACTCCGTCATCGGCGCTTCGCTGCTGTGGGTCGGCTGGTTCGGCTTCAACGCCGGCTCGGAACTGGCCGCCGACGGCCTTGCCGGTGCCGCGATGCTGAACACCCAGGTTGCCGCTGCCGCTGCGGCGCTCGCCTGGATGTTCGCCGAATGGATCGTCGCCAAGAAGCCGAGCGTGCTTGGCATCATCTCGGGCGCTGTCGCCGGCCTGGTCGCGGTGACGCCGGCTTCCGGTTTCGTCAATCCGACCGGCGCCTTCATCGTCGGCATCGTCGCCGGCGTGCTCTGCTACGTCTCGGCCGTCAAGCTCAAGCACGCCTTCGGCTATGACGACTCGCTCGATGCATTCGGCGTGCACGGCATCGGCGGCATCATCGGTGCATTGCTGACCGGCGTGCTCGCCGATCCGGCGATCAACAGCCTTGGCTCGGGTGCCTCTGTCGGCAAGCAGCTCTACGGTATCGTCTTCACCATCCTGTGGACGGCGATCGCGAGCTTCGTGATCCTCTATATCGTCAAGGCGCTGGTCGGCCTGCGTCCTTCGACCCAGGAAGAGGTCGAAGGCCTCGACATCAGCCAGCACGGCGAAGTGGTGCCGTGAGGTTTATTGGCTGGCACCGGCGTTTGCCGGTGCCGGGAAGATCCCGTCGTGATGCTCCCGAAAGGGCTCACGCCTTGAGGCCCGGAAACCTTCCGGGCCTCTTTTTTGTGCGTAGGCGGCCGTTATGGCTCGATCACGATCGCTTGACCAAGGTGCTCGATCCGCCGGCGGCGTGCAACAGCGGCCGCAGCGGCTCCGAACTGTGGTGGCGGTCGCCCGTTCCGGTGACGCAGAATGCCCATGGTTAATGCGCCCTTAACCTTCCCGCCGCTAGTCTGACAGCCGAATCTGCCGTGTTGCGCGTCCGCGCCCGGCCGGGCAACGACAGACGAGGAAGAGCATGCGTTTAGGGGCTTCAGCACCGCTTGCGCTGGCCGATACGGAGCACGGCATCCGGTCGTTCGCGAGGCGCCAGGTCGGGCGGCTGGTCGGTGCCGGGCTGTTTGCTCTGGTTGGTTTCGGCGTCGCCGCCCTTGCCACCTGGAACGTCGCCGATCCGAGCTTTTCGCACGCCACCGACAATATCGTCACCAATGCAATGGGTTATGCCGGCGCCGTCTTTTCCGACATTGCCATGCAGTTCTTCGGACTTGCCGCCGTTGCGGCGCTGGTGCCGGCGGTGATCTGGGGATTTCTGCTGTTTACCGCGCGCGGCGTCGACCGGCTGCCGAAACGGGCGCTGGCCTGGTTCGGGTTTTCGCTGCTTGGCGCGGCAATTGCCGGCTGCGTCGTGCCGCCCAAGACCTGGCCGCTGCCGACCGGCCTCGGCGGCGTCTTCGGCGACATGGTGCTCAATATCCCGGGCCTGGTCATCGGCGGCTATCCGACCGGCCTCGTCGCCAGCGTGCTCGCCGTGCTCCTGGCAGCGCCGGCGCTGTGGGTATTCTTGTATGGCTCGGCGCTGATTTCGCGCAAGAACGGTTTTGCCGTCCTCGAACAGCCTGCAGTGCCCGATCCGCAGGACGACCTGCTTTTCGACAATGAAGAGGACGAGGGCGACGAAGGTATATTGGCGCTTGGCGCCATCACCCACTGGTGGCTGTCGCTGCGGGCCTATCTGCGCCGCCGCGCCGCGCGCCGGCGCGAGCGCGACGATTTCGAGCCGGAGATGGAACCGCGCCCCAGCGCCTGGCGGCGGGCGGCCGAACGGGTCGAATCGGCCGAGTTCGCCGAGGCGCGGATGAGCCCGGGCGGGCGCGCCCGCGTCGAGCCGGAATTCTTCGCCGCCATGGTCAACGACCGCAGTGCCTCGATCGACCCTGACGATGCCGACGTCTTCGATAACGACGACAATGACGACGACATGGATTTCGCGCCCGAGCCGGCCGGCCAGCGCCGCGCCGCGCCAACGGTCAAGGTGCAGAACTTCCGTTCCGACGCGGCGACACGCGTCGAGGCGCCGGCGCCGCGGCCGGCCCCCGGCGCCCGCGTCCAGCGCGAGGCGCAGACTTCGCTGATCGGCTCGGAAAAATTCGAGATGCCGTCGCTGCACTTCCTGTCGGAACCAAAGAACGTGGTGCGCGACGCCAGCCTGTCCAAGGACGCGCTGGAGCAGAACGCCCGCCTGCTCGAGGGCGTGCTGGAGGATTTCGGCGTCAAGGGCGAAATCATCCATGTCCGTCCGGGTCCGGTCGTCACGCTTTACGAGCTGGAACCGGCGCCCGGCATCAAATCGTCGCGGGTCATCGGCCTGTCCGACGACATCGCCCGCTCGATGAGCGCCATCGCCTGCCGTGTCGCCGTGGTGCCCGGCCGCAACGCGATCGGCATCGAATTGCCGAACGCCAGGCGCGAGACGGTCTATTTGCGCGAGATCATGGCCAGCCGCGATTTCGAAACCACCAAGGCCAAGCTGGCGCTGGCGCTGGGCAAGACCATCAATGGCGAGGCGGTGATCGTCGACATCGCCAAAATGCCGCACGTGCTGGTCGCCGGCACCACCGGCTCGGGCAAGTCCGTCGCCATCAACACCATGATCCTGTCGCTGCTCTACCGGCTGACGCCGCAGGACTGCCGGCTGATCATGATCGATCCAAAGATGCTGGAGCTCTCGGTCTATGACGGCATTCCGCATCTTCTGACGCCGGTCGTCACCGATCCGAAGAAGGCGGTGGTGGCGCTGAAATGGACCGTGCGGGAGATGGAGGACCGCTACCGCAAGATGTCCAAGGTCGGCGTCCGCAACATCGACGGCTTCAACGCGCGCGTGCAGCAGGCCGAGAAAAAGGGCGAAAGGATCTCGCGCACCGTGCAGACCGGCTTCGACCGCCAAACCGGCGAGGCGATCTACGAGACGGAGAACCTCGACCTCGAGCCGATGCCCTACATCGTCGTCATCATCGACGAGATGGCCGATTTGATGATGGTCGCCGGCAAGGACATCGAAGGCGCGGTGCAGCGCCTGGCGCAGATGGCGCGCGCCGCCGGCATCCATGTCATCATGGCGACGCAGCGGCCGTCGGTCGACGTCATCACCGGCACCATCAAGGCGAATTTCCCGACCCGCATCTCCTTCCAGGTGACATCGAAGATCGACAGCCGCACCATCCTGGGCGAACAGGGCGCCGAACAGCTGCTCGGCATGGGCGACATGCTCTACATGGCCGGCGGCGGCCGCATCCAGCGCGTGCACGGTCCCTTCGTCTCCGACGACGAGGTGGAGAAGATCGTCGCGCATCTGAAATTGCAGGGCGTGCCGGAATATCTCGACGCCATCACCGAGGACGACGACAAGGATGACGATGAGCCGTCGGGCAAAGGCAGTGGCGGCGGCGACGGCGGCAATTTCGAGGATTCCGACGATCCCTACGACCAGGCGGTTGCGGTGGTGCTGCGGGACGGCAAGGCCTCGACCAGCTACATCCAGCGCCGGCTCGGCATCGGCTACAACCGCGCCGCCTCGATCATCGAGAAGATGGAGAAGGAAGGCATTGTCGGCCCGGCCAATCATGCCGGAAAACGCGAAATCCTGGTGCCGACGGAGGACGACAAGTTCTAGAGCGCATCCGCGCCGGCAACTTTGAACCTTTTGGCGCGTTGCAACGGACGGGCGCCGTGCGGTCCGCCAAACTTAAGCCCAACTGGGGGGCCAGACCAATATAACGAGCAAGCAATCAGATGATGGTGACCGGCATGAAAAACGCAACTCTCGCCCAAAGCAGGGATTTCGCCCCAACCCGCCGGCAGGTGCTCGGCCTCGGCCTGGTCCTGGCCGGTGCGGCGGCCGCCAATGTCGTGCCCGGCTTCCAGCTGCTGGCGTCGGCGCAAGCAGCGGTTCCGGCGACGGCGCAGAAGATCGCCGATCATTTCTCCTCGGTCAAATCGATGAGCGGCGAGTTTGTGCAGTTCGGGCCCAAGGGCGAGCAGACCGGCGGCAAGTTCTTTCTGGAACGACCGGGCAAGATACGCTTCAATTATGACGGCGCCTCGAATTTCAGGGTGATTTCCGACGGCAAGTCGGTGGTCATCCTCAACAAGAAGCTGCGGACCTCCGACCTCTATCCGCTGTCGAAGACGCCGCTGAAGCTGCTGCTCGACGACAAGATCGATCTGTCGGGTGGACGCGTCAGAAGCGTCAAGGAAGAGGACGATCTCACCACCATCCAGCTTGCCGACAAATCGGTGTTCGGCAATTCGAAGATCACCATGATGTTCGATCCGAAATCCTATGAATTGCGGCAGTGGACCATCACCGATGCGCAAGGCAAGGATACGACGGTGATGATCTTCAACACCAAGGAGGGCGTCAGCTTCGCCCCCGACACCTTCGCCATCGACTATACGGCGAACCGCGAGCTGAACACCAAGACGCGGTAAATTCTCTTCGGGCGTCAGCGCCGCCCCTCACCTGCCTGCCGGCATCCTCTCCCCGTATAGTGACGGGGAGAGGGGCGCTCTCATCGTCGGTTTCGCCAATTTTTCGCATTGCAAAAAGAGCACCAAGCGTGCGGCCAGCCCCTTCTCCCCGTCACTATACGGGGAGAAGGTGTCGGCAGACGGATGAGGGGCAGCACCGGACTCGACCATGACAGGCTCGGCCAAGCGCCGGCTTGTCTTTGCGGTGCGCGGCTGGCAGTAGTTTCCGCGATTGACTTCCGCCGGACCCATCCGGCGGATCTCGCGTTGTCCGGAACCCACATGCCGTTTTCAGTCGCTACCTGGAACATCAACTCCGTCCGGCTACGTATGCCGATCGTCGAACGCCTGCTGGTCGAGCAGGCGCCGGACGTGCTCTGCCTGCAGGAAACCAAGGTTCCGGACGAATTGTTTCCGGAGAAGGCGTTCCGCAAGCTCGGCTACGAGCACATCGCCTTCCATGGCCAGAAGGGCTATCACGGCGTTGCCACCATAGCGCGGCGGCCGATCGAGGTGGTCGAAAAGCGCCGCTTCTGCGAGATCGACGACAGCCGGCATCTGTCGGTCACCGTCAACGCCGGCGGCAAAACGATCCTGCTGCACAATTTCTACGTTCCGGCCGGCGGCGACGAGCCCGACCCGGCCGTCAACCGCAAGTTCAAGCACAAGCTCGATTTCGTTGCCGAGATGAACGCCGTCCGCGCCGAGCATGACGAGCACTCCGGCTCGATCCTGGTCGGCGACCTCAACATCGCGCCGCTCGAGCACGATGTCTGGTCGCACAAGCAGCTCCTCAATGTCGTCAGCCATACGCCGGTCGAGACGGAAAACTTCGAGGCAATGCGGCTCGCCGGCGACTGGATCGACCTGATGCGGCTCAATGTGCCCTACGAGGAGAAACTCTACACCTGGTGGAGCTATCGCGCCCAGGATTGGCAGGCCTCAAATCGCGGCCGCCGCCTCGACCATGTCTGGTCGTCGCCAAACCTGGTGCCGCATTTTGCCGGCTCTGAAATCCTGCGGCCGGCGCGCGGCTGGGAGCGGCCCTCGGACCATGTGCCGGTGATCGGGCGTTTCAACCTGGATTAGCTTTGTCTCGCCCTAACAACTCAGCGAAACCTGAAGCTATCCGCGATGTAGTCGGGACGGGCGTTCAGCGTGGCGAAAACGTCCTCCAGGTCAGGCGCCCCCGCCAATATGCCCGACAGGACCAGCGTCGTCGCGACGCCGACGCCGTTGCCGCCGGCGATGTCGTGCTCGACGCTGTCGCCGACGCAGATCACGCTGTCGCGCTCCGGGTGGCCCGCCAGTGCCAGCGCTGCCTCGAATATCTGCGGATTGGGCTTGCCAATGCGCACCACGCTGCCGCCGAGGCTCTCATAGAGATCGGCGAGCCGGCCGGCGCCGAAGCGAGGGCCGACGGCAGTCAGCATGATCTTGTCGGGATTGGTGCAGAAGCATGGCACCCGCCGCGCCGCCGCCGGACCAAGAAGCCGGCGATAATGGTCGAGGTCGTAGCGATCGCCCTCGCTGGCGGAAATCAGCACCAGTTCGGCATCGTCGCCGTCCTTGGCCAGGACGAAGGGCAGGCCGTCGACAGCCGAACGGTCATTGTCGCGGCGGATCAGCAGGCATTTTGTCTGCGGGCGCAGGGCTCCGGATGCTGCCATTTGGTGGAAGGAGCGCCACGCCACCTCGCCGGAGGAGACAAAGTGATCCCAGCTTCCCGGTTCGAAGCCGAGCTTCAGCAGGCGGCGCTCATTGGGTTGCGCCCGCTTGCCGGAATTCGAGATCAGTACGATGGTCTTGCCGGCGCGCTTGAGTGCCGACAACGCTTCGACAGCACCTGGATAGGCGCTGGTGCCGTCGTGCAGCACACCAAATTGGTCGAGCAGGAACACCTGATAGCGGTCGGTCAGCGCGGCGATGCCGTCGAGGTGTTGAATTGCCTTGGCCGTCATAAAAGCCCCGCTGCGCTTGCGCCCATCAGCGCCAGCCGCGCCGTGCCGGCAGCGGCCTCCTCCGAAAGAGCCGGCACGAGAGCGACGCCAAGCTTGCGCTGCCGGATCGCTGTCCAGGCCGGATTGGCCGCACCGCCGCCGACGCTCCTGACCGATGTCAGCCGGGGGGCGCCGAGTTCGGCAAGCCGGCGATAGCCGAGCGCTTCGATCGCCGCAATACCCTCGAACATCGCTTTCAGATAGTCGGCGTCGTCGGCGGGCCGCGGCTCGAGGCGCGGCGGCAGCGCCGGATCGGCTATGGGGAAGCGTTCGCCCGGCGCCGGCAGCGGGTAATAATCGAGGCCGGTCTTCGTCGCCGGGTCGATTTTTTTGCTGAGTTCGACAATGCGGGCGACGGGGAAATGCTGGGCCAGCACCTTGCCGCCGGAGTTCGAGGCGCCGCCCGCCAGGTAGGTGTCACCCAGCCGATGGCTGTAGATGCCGAATTGCGGCGCCGAGATCGGCCGGTCGGAGAGGATCTTGATGGTCAGCGACGAGCCGAGCGCGGTAACGCCGTCGCCCGCGGCACTCGCACCGGTCGCCAGGAATGAGGCGCAGCCATCCGTCGTGCCGGCAACGATAACCACGTCGCGCGGCAGGCCGAACATTTTCGCAGCGCTGGCGGTGAGCGTGTCCGTGACATCGCCCGGCCGCACGACGCGGGGCAGGAATTCCATGCGCACGCCGGTCGCCGCGATCCAGTCCGGCCAGCGCCGGGCCTCGACGTCGTAGCCGGTCTTCAGGGCGTTGTTCTCGTCGCTGACATCGAAGCGGCCGGAAAACTGTCCGGCGATCCAGTCTGCCTGGTGCAGCACAGTGGCGACGCCGGGCAGGTGCTGGAAAGACAGCGCCTTGGCGAGACCGGAGGTCGCCCCAAGTGCAGCGCTCGTTGCCGGTGCCGCGCCGGCTATTGCTGTCAGAATAGTGTCGTCAGCGACCTTGTCGTTGTACATCAGCGGTTCGGCCAGCGGCCGCCCGGCGCCGTCGACCGGCAGCAGCGTGCCCGACGTACCGTCGACGGCGATCGAGCGCACTGCCGCGCGATCGATACATTTGAGCAGTTCCGCCAACGTCGCGCCGACCGCCTCCCACCATATGGCGGGGTCGCGGCCGTTCGGCCCAAATCGCTCGAGGGCAATAGCGGAATGCGCGGCAATGGAAAAGTCCGGACGCATGGCGACGGCGCGCGCGCCGGATGTGCCGATGTCGATGCCGATGGCAAGCGGACCAGACGAACGCGGCATGTCAGCTGCCTCCGGCATTGAGTTTCTGGCGATATTTTTCGGCGTCCCAGTTGATCAGCTCGTCATTCTCCGCCGCTGTCAGATAATTCAGCTTCGCCGCGACATCGATCCGCGCTGTCACGTCGGAAAGGCAGCGCTGCATGGCGTCGGCACCGGCGCCGGCGTCGCCGCGCATCAACACGCCGAGTCCAGGAAACAGGATCGCCACGGGTGCGGCGCCGCAGCGCTCGATGACGCGCTTCACACCCTCGTCCGGTCTCGCCACGACCGAGCCTTCGCCGAGAAAGATGACGTGGTCGGGGTAGAGGCTGCCACCCGAAGCCATGCGGCAGCTTTCGGGGTCGATCGCCACCGCATGCGCCTCAACGTCCGCCGGCAATCTGTAGTCGCTGTCGCCGGCGCGCGCCGTCAATGCCGCGATGTCCGGTTCCGCCACCCGGCGCGGCGGCCGCGCCAACAGTCGTGTCACGCGCCGCAGCAGCATGTCGGCCGCGGCGACGGTCTCGGCTGCAACGACCAGGCCGTGATTGCCGAGGATCAGGATATCCACGCCTGGCCGAAGGCGCTCGGCGATACCCTGCGCGAGCGGCAGTCCCGGCCGGCGATAGGGAACATACGCCCATTGATGGCCGTCGAGCCGCCTGGCGGCCTCGGCCTCGCAGTCGGCCTGCACGGCCAGCGAAATGGTCTCGACGCAGTGAACATGCAGAACGATGCGCTGCGGCATCAGCGCATGCACGGTGGTCTCGATCGACGGGCGCAAGCCGCGCGCGTTGAGGGCGCCGACAGTGAAGGCCTGCGGCTGTTCGGCGGCCGGGTCGCGCCGTTCGATGGCGTCGAGCAATGGCGGGATGCCGACCGGCACCATGATGTCCGCGATGAGCGCGTCCTTCAGCCAGGTGCCGGAGGCCTTGATCCAGAGCGTGTCGCCGGCTTTCAGCGAGGTGTTGCCGCCGGCGGCCTGGGTCAGATGCGGGTCGCTGCCGATGGCGGCCGAAAGCGACCGCAGCGCTGCCAGTTCCTGCGCATCCGCACTGATCGTCATCGAAATTCCTCCACAAACCGGCCGCGTGGCCACGGCTTTGGACGTCCCGGTGCCGGGACGAAGACCGACGCTGGTATCGCAGATGCGAGTAAGTTACGTCAACAGTGATGTTATCGCGTCAGATCAGGCTTGCAATCCGAGGCGTGTTGAGTAAGTTGCACCAATTGCCGTGCAAAATGGCAATGCCGTGCAAAATGCTTGGGAGGCAAGCGCATTGGGAGGTAAGGGTTGAGCGACTCCGGCCGCCAGCGCCAGATTGTCGAGCTTTTGCGGGACCGGCCTTTCGCATCGGTGCGCGAGCTGCAGGAGCGGCTTGGCGTGTCGGCGGCGACAGTGCGGCGCGACATCGACAAGATCGACGAGGCCGGCGAAGCGCGCAAGGTCTATGGCGGCATCTCGGCGCTCGATGGCGCTTCGCAAGCCGGCGTCGCCTATGCCAGGCCCTATGACGAGAACCGCGACCTCGCCGTCGAGGCCAAGCGGCAGATCGCCGCTCTCGCCGTCACCATGGTGCGCGACGGCGACGCGGTCATCGTGCATGGCGGTTCGACCTGCTTCCATCTCGGCGTCAAGCTCGCCGACCGCAACATCCGGCTCTACACCAACTCGATGCCGCTCGCGGCCTATCTCAGCGACCACGGCCATTGCGGCCTCACCGTCGCCGGCGGCGAACTGCACCGCGAGCCGGGCATCATCCATTCGCTGACGCAGACGGTGCCGTTCTACGCCTCGAAGTTCTTTCTCGGCGCGCAAGGCATCGGCCAGGAAGGCCTTCTGGAATCGCACCCGCTGCTGGTCCGCTCGATCGTCGAGCTCAGCCTCTGCGCCGACCAGATCGTCGTGCTGGCCGACAGCCGAAAACTGTCGATCCACGCGCGCAATGTGGCACTGCCGCTGTCGCGGATCGGCACGCTGGTCACCGATGACGGCCTGTCCGAGACAGATGCCCGCATGCTCGAAGATGCCGGCGTCATGGTGCGGATCGCGGCTTCCTCGGGAGGCGCCCAGTGAACATCGCCGTCCTCGATTTCGGCAAGACCAATTCGAAGCTGTTCGTCTTCGGCCAGGACGGACAGATCCTCGACGAGCGCCGCAGCCAGCCGAGCTGGATCCACAAAGGCGGCTTCAGCGTGCTCAACGAGCCAGCGCTGCACGACTGGGCGGCTCGCGCCATCGATGCTGCAGTCGACACGCATGGCGTGGAAGGGCTGATGGTATCCGGCCATGGCTGCACCTTCGCGTTGGTCGACGAAGCCGCGCTGACGCATCCGATCCTCGATTACGAGCAGGAACCGCCAGCTGAAATCGCCGCGCAGATCGACCGCCGCATTCCGGATTTTGCCGAGACCTTTTCGCCGCGCCTGCCGCTTGGCTTCAACTACGGCCGCCACATGTTGTGGCTGAACGAGGTGGAGCCCGGTGCCTTCGCCGCAGCGAGATCGATCCTCGGCTACCCCCAATATTGGAGCTGGCGGTTTGGCGGCCGGCCGGTATCGGAAGTGTCGTATCTTGGCTGCCACTCGCATTTATGGGCGCCGCGCAAACGCGATTTCAGCTCGCTGGTCGATGCCGAGGGCTGGCGCGGCCAGATGCCCGCCTTCGAGCGCGCCGGCGCGGTGATCGGCGAGCAGCGCTTCGGCCAGGCCGCGAAGCCAGTCGCCATCCATAATGGCGTCCACGACAGCAATGCCGCGCTCCATGCCTACCGCCGGCAGCAGCTCGGGCCGGTGACCGTGGTCTCGACCGGCACCTGGGTGGTCGTGCTCAATCCCGACTGCCCGCTCGACGCACTCGACGGCGAGCGCGACATGCTGGTCAATGTCGATGTCGATGGCGGCCCGGTGCCAACCGTCCGCTTCATGGGCGGGCGCGAATTCGCCACGATCAGCGCCGGCTGGCAGGGCGCAATCGCGCCGTCATCGATACAACGGGTGATCGACGCCGGCATTATGGCGCTGCCGAGCTTCGCGCCCGGCGGCCCGATGCCGCACCGCCGCGGCGAACTGGTCGGGCGTACGCCCAATGCCGAGGAACGCGCGGCCATGGCGCTGCTCTATGTCGCGCTGATGGTCGATCTGTGCCTCGAGTTGATCCATTCGGACAACACAGTGATCGTCGACGGCGGCCTGAACAATGGCGGGCTGCTTGCCGCGTTGCTGGCGCAGTTGCGGCCCGGGCAGGCTTTCCTGCAGGGCGCAACGCTGGAGGGCAGCGCCACCGGTGCTGCCGCACTTGCCTTCGAAAGCGTCGGACGCGAGTTTGCCACCGAAGCGCCGGAGGCGGTGCATGCGGCAAGTTTCAGCGGCCTTGCCGGCTATCGCAACGACTGGCGCGGCCTTGCCGCCGACCGGGCTGTGGCCAGCGCAGCTGCAGGAGGTGCGCGATGAGCGCCGCCGCCCGGATCGAGACGGTGCGCCAGCCGGTGCTGGAGATGCGCCACATCTCCAAGACGTTCGCTGCGATCCGCGCCTTGCACGATGTGTCGCTGACCGTTCACGCCGGCGAGCTGCACGCGCTGATGGGCGAAAACGGTGCCGGCAAGTCGACGCTGATGAAGGTGCTGTCCGGCGCCTACCGGCCGGACCCCGGCGGCGAAATCCTGATCGACGGCGTGCCGGCCGCGACGGGCGACCCGATCAAGGCGCGCGCCGCCGGCATTGCGGTCATATATCAGGAGCTGTCGCTGGCGCCTAATCTGTCGGTAGCGCAGAACATTTTTCTCGGCAACGAGCCGCGACGGTTCGGCGTTGTCGACCGCGAGCAGTGCAATCGGCGCGCCAGCGAGATCATCGCGCGGCTCGGCGTGACCTTCTCGGCGCGCACTCCGGTCGCAAGCCTGTCGCTCGGCGAGCGACAGCTGGTGGAAATCGCCCGCGCGCTGTCGACCAATGCGCGTATCATCGTCATGGACGAGCCGACCACGTCGCTGACCTCGCGTGAGACCGACCGGCTGTTCGACGTGATCGCGACGCTGAAGTCGCAAGGCATCGCCATCATCTACATCAGCCACCGCATGGAAGAGGTCTACCAGCTCGCCGACCGCGTCAGCGTGCTACGCGACAGCGGCTATGTCGGCACGCTCGACCGCGCCGACCTGAACGCCTCGCGCCTGGTATCGATGATGGTCGGGCGCGATCTGTCGACGTTCTACAAGAAGGATCACCGTCCGCCGGACAGCAAGCGCGCCATCGCGCTGTCGGTGCGCGGCATGTCGGACGGCAATCTCATAAAGAATTGTTCCTTCGACCTCCACAAGGGCGAGGTGCTGGCACTGGCCGGCCTGGTCGGCTCGGGCCGCACCGAACTGGCACGGCTGATCTTCGGCGCCGACAGGCACACATCAGGCATGCTGGAGCTCGGCGGCAAACCGATATCCATCGGTTCGCCGAGCGAGGCGCTCGATGCCGGCATCGCCTACCTGACCGAGGACCGCAAGCAACTTGGCCTGTTTCTCGACATGTCGATCTCCGACAATATCAGCATGGGCGTGCTGGCAAAGGACGCGAAGGCCGGCGGTTTGCGCGACTTCACGGCTGCCGAAAAGCGCGCCGCCAAGGCGGTGTCAGACCTCTCCATCCGCACCAGCTCGGTGCAGGCCAATGCCGGCTCGCTGTCGGGCGGCAACCAGCAGAAGGTGCTGCTCGCCCGCCTGCTGGAAACCGAGCCGCAGGTCGTCATCCTCGATGAGCCGACCCGCGGCGTCGATGTCGGGGCGAAGTCGGAAATCTATCGGCTGATCGACAATCTGGCCAAGAAAGGCATCGCCATCCTGATGATCTCCAGCGAACTGCCGGAGGTGATCGGCATCGCCGACCGCGTGCTGGTGATGCGCGACGGCACCATTGCCGGCGAGGTGACGGCGTCGGAGGGCGAGCCGCTGCGGCAGGAAGCGATCATGGAACTTGCAACGGGAGCGGCTCAGCGATGACCGACAAGGTGGCCGACACGATGAAAGCGGACGACCGGGCGGTCGGCAGGAGCACGAGATGGCGTACCGCCATCGCCGCACTCGGCATGCTGCCGATCCTGATCCTGCTGGCGGTCGGCTTCCAGTTCATCAATCCGCGCTTTTTCACCCAGACCAATCTGCTGATCGTCATGCAGCAATCGTCGATCAACATCGTGCTGGCCGCCGGCATGACCTTCGTCATCCTGACCGGCGGCATCGACCTGTCCGTCGGCTCGATCCTTGCCGCCTCGGCGATGGTGGCGGTGATGGTGTCGCTGGTGCCCGATTGGGGACTGCTGGGCGTGCCTGCGGCCATTCTCGTCGGGCTCGGTTTCGGCGTCATCAACGGGCTGCTGATCGCCTATATCAAGCTGCCGCCCTTCATCGTCACGCTGGGATCGCTGACCGCCGTGCGCGGCGTCGCCCGCCTGCTCGGCCAGGACACGACGGTGTTCAACGCGGACCTGCCGTTCGACTTCATCGGCAACGGTTCGCTGTTCGGCATTCCGTGGCTGGTAATCATCGCGCTGGCGGTCGTCGTCCTGTCCTGGCTGGTGCTCAAGCGCACCGTGCTCGGCACCTGGATCTACGCCGTCGGCGGCAACGCCGAGGCCGCCAGGCTGACCGGCATCAAGGTGCCGCTGGTGCTGCTCTTCGTCTACGGCGTTTCCGGCCTTCTGGCCGGCCTTGGCGGCGCCATGTCGGCGGCCCGGCTCTATGCCGCCAACGGGCTTCAGCTCGGCCAGTCCTACGAACTCGACGCCATTGCCGCAGTCATCCTCGGCGGCACCAGTTTCGTCGGCGGTGTCGGCTCGATCTGGGGCACGCTGATCGGCGGCCTGATCATCGCCGTGCTGTCCAACGGGCTCATCCTCGCCGGTGTTTCGGACATCTGGCAGTACATCATCAAGGGATTGGTCATCATCGTGGCGGTCGCCCTCGACCGTTACCGGCTCCAGGCAGGAGCAAGAACGTGATGGCCCTTAGTCGCCGGCATCCAACGAGCCGGTTTCATGTGTAACGCACCGTGAGAGGCGCGGGGCATCAGGAGGAAAATAAAACAATGAAGACCATCGCTAAACTGCTCTGCGGCGTCGCCCTTGCGGCCGCCGTCATCGCGCCGGCATCGGCAAAGGATCTGAACAAAGTCGGCATCTCGGTCGGACTGCTCGGCAACCCGTTCTTCGTCGCCACCATCAAGGGCATCGAGGACGCGGCCAAGAAGATCAACCCGAATGTGCAGGTGACCTCGGTATCGGCCGACTACGATCTCAACAAGCAGGTATCGCAGGTCGATTCCTTCATCGCTGCCGGTGTCGACGTCATCATGCTCAACGCAGTCGATGCCAAGGCGATCGCGCCGGCGGTGAAGAAGGCGCAGGCGGCCGGCATCGTCGTTGCCGCTTTCGACGTTTCGGCGCCGGGCGCCGACGTCACCGTGATGACCAACAACGTCAAGGCCGGCGAAGAGGCGTGCCAGTATCTGGTCGATCATACCGGCGGCAAGGGCGACTATGTCATCCTCAATGGCCCGGCCTCGTCGTCGATCCTGGAGCGGGTCAAGGGCTGCAAGGACGTGCTGGCAAAGCACCCCGACATCAGGATCCTTTCCGACGACCAGAACGCCGAAGGCTCGCGTGACGGCGGCCTGAAAGTGTTCCAGTCGCTGCTGACGCGTTTCGACAAGGTCGACGCGGTCTTCGCCATCAACGATCCGACGGCGATCGGCGCCCAGCTTGCGGCCAAGCAGCTCAACCGCTCGGAGTTCATCTTCACCGCGGTCGACGGTGCACCCGATATCGAGAAGGAACTCGCCTCCGGCACGTCGATGATCAAGGCCTCGGCTTCGCAGGATCCCTATGTGATGGCCGGCCAGTCGCTGACGATGGCGGCTGACCTGCTTGCCGGCAAGAAGCCGGCCGAGCCGACGGTGCTGCTCGACCCGAAGCTGATCACGGCCGACAATTTGAAGGATTACAAGGGCTGGACCGCGGCTCGCTAAGCCTCCCAAGCCTGGTGGGGGGGGGGGGGGAGGGCGGGCCGCGCCGGGGGGGGGGTGGGGGGCGGGGGGGGGGACGCGGGTTATGGAGAGGAATTTGGGGTGGTGGAGGTGGGGGGGGGGGGCCGCGCGGCCGCGGGCGCGCCGGGGGGCGGG